>NZ_AYSF01000057.1:0-18246 GCF_000498995.1 Geobacillus thermopakistaniensis | reverse complement strand
GCTCTCGTCGAGAAAATGCCGCCGAAAAGCTCGCCGACGCGGCTGCGAACACGCCGGCTGGCCGCCCGGTCAAACCCGATGATATCGTCAACGCGGTTTTGTTTTTGCTCTCGGATGCAGCCGAGATGATTCGCGGGCAGACGATCATTGTCGATGGTGGAAGATCTTTACTTTTGTAACGTCAGCGGATAGAACGATCACCCCCGGGGCATAGTAAAGCACGTGGAGGTGAGAACAATGGCCAAACAACCGAACAAAACAGCAGCTGGCACAAACATTCAAGAAGTAAGACAACAAAATGCCCAATCGGCTCAAGCCGCTCAAGCTGGCCAATTTGCGACGGAATTTGCGGCTGAGACGAATGTGCAACACGTAAAACAACAAAATGCGCAAGCGGAAGCCCGCAAAGCGCAAAATGTCAATCAATAACCAACGATCATCCATGGCTGACGCCTGGCGGTTGTGACGACGGCGTATGTTGCTACAAGAGCGCAGGCGATAGGCCGAAGATGGAAGGAAAAAGCAGGGGCGGCGCGCCTCTGCTTTTTTTGTCGACAAAAGCTGTCATCTCTTTACAAGATTAGTGAAAGGGATTTGTGGGTGCGGGCGCGAAATGATGAAAGGAAATCACACGGCAAAGGGGAAGGGAGAACGGAATGGCGATGGAGCACGCATGGACGAATGTAGGCGACGAGGCGCTGTTTTTGCAACAGGAGATGGAGCGTTGCGAGGAGATCACCCGCCAGTTGGATGAACTTGAACGTGAAGCGCCGACCGCCGCCTTGCGCGAGGAAGTGCGGCAAATGAAACGGGAGGTGGAAGCCATCCGCCGCGCATTTTTAGGGCAGATGGCACCCGGTGTCTGACGGACAGGCTGCGTCCTTGAGCCAACGCGCCAGTTGCCTTTTCCTCAGTAAGGCGGCCTGCTTTTCTTTCCTTTTGCAAAAGGAACAGGGTATAATATAACGAAGAAGCTCCCATCGGAAAGTAGGGAAGAATGATGCCAGTTTACCCTCGGGAAGGGAAAATCATTCAAATCCATAGCTACAAACATAATGGGACGATTCACCGGATTTGGCAGGAAACGGTCGTATTAAAAGGGACGCCATCGTATGTGATCGGCGGCAATAACAAAACACTCGTCATGGAAGCGGACGGCCGGACGTGGGTGACGCGCGAACCGGCGATTTGTTTTTTTCATGCTAAGCATTGGTTTAACATTATCGCCATGATTCGTGAGGACGGGGTGTACTACTATTGCAATTTAAGCTCGCCGTTCGTTTGGGATGAAGAAGCGCTGAAGTACATCGATTATGATTTGGATATTAAAGTGTTTCCCGATATGACGTACATGCTGCTGGATGAAGATGAGTATGAGCGGCATCGCCGCGAAATGCACTATCCCGATGTGATCGACCGCATTTTAAAAAACAACGTTCAAAAACTGATCGGCTGGATTAAGGAGCGGAAAGGGCCGTTTGCGCCCGAGTTCATCGACAAATGGTACGGAGTGTTTCAGGCGTACCAAACGTAAATAGCGGCATGAAAAAAGCCTGTTCGGCATCGCTGGCAGGTTTTTTCTGCTTTTTTGTCGAAAGCGGCACGCATGAAGAGCTGATGGTGAGGCGGGGGATTGTCCTACGGCAGGCTGTCAGTCAAGCCATCCTCGTGCGTCCCACGGTTGGGCTGCCTTGCTAACGCTTATGCTTAAAAGCAGGGGTCTCGATTAGAGATGAGAAATAGCGACATGAAAAATCCTGTTCGCAAGTCGGCAGTTTTTCTGCTTTTTCCCGCATGCATGAGGAATGGCGACGGTCAAGCAGGAGTGATCAGTTGATTTGGAGGCAAAAATGGAATGAGACGTTAGAAATTATGATAAAAAATCTCCATGCGCTATTTTTGCAATCTGTCCGGCGTGAAAATGGTCGTTCGAGGTGCGTGCATCTTTACAACAAATAAGGTCAACGAGGGATTGTTTCATCCCCTCGTTATTTTATTACTTTTCCTTTTTCGATAATTTTAATTTTTTATAATATTATATTGTGTTAGAAAACAATACATGGCATAATTTTATTCAGAGAGCAAAAGTTTCATCAAAATCGAATGAGAGAAGGGGAGCGTGATGGGGGAAAAGATTTTATTGGAAGTTCGTGGGCTTCGGACGTCTTTCTTTACGGATGATGGGGAGATCCCGGCGGTCGATGGTGTAGATTTTTCCATTCGTGAAGGCGAAGTGCTTGGCATTGTCGGGGAGTCCGGGTGTGGGAAAAGTGTGACGTCATTGTCTATTATGGGGTTGTTGCCAAAAGGAATCGGCAAGGTGGTTGGCGGTGAGATTTGGTTTAAAGGCGAGAACTTGATCGAAGCCTCGGAGCGGCGGATGAAGCAAATTCGCGGCAACGAGATCGCGATGATTTTTCAAGAGCCGATGACTTCCTTAAATCCATTGTTTACCATTGGAAACCAATTAGTCGAGGCTATTCGTTTACATACAAAAATAGGGAAAAAAGAAGCGCGAGCGCGGGCGGTGGAGATGCTCAAGCTTGTCGGGCTGCCGCGCGCTGAGCAAATGTTGGACGAATATCCGCATCAGTTGTCTGGCGGCATGCGCCAGCGCGTGATGATTGCGATGGCGATGGTGTGCCGTCCGGCGCTCTTGATCGCGGACGAGCCGACGACGGCGCTTGATGTGACCATTCAGGCGCAAATTTTAGCGCTGATGAAAGAATTGAACCAGACGTTCGGCACGGCAGTGATGATGATCACCCATGATTTAGGAGTTGTCGCTGAACTATGCGATCGCGTCATTGTCATGTACGCTGGCCAAATCGTGGAAGAAGGAAGCGTTCGGGACATTTTCCGCAATCCGAAGCATCCGTACACCGCCGGCCTGATTCGCTCGATCCCGGATATCCGCGGCAAAAAGGAGCGGCTGTATTCCATTCCCGGCCAAGTGCCAAAACCCGGAACGGTCCGCTGCGGCTGTCGGTTTGCCGCTCGGTGCGAATGGGTCGTTGACCGCTGCCGCCACGAAGATCCGCTATTGTACGAAACGAGTGAACAAGGCCATCGCGCCCGCTGTTTTTTGGCGTTAGAGAAGGAGGGGCTGGTTGATGAGCGAGCCGCTGCTCGAAGCGAAAGGGCTTAAAAAATACTTTCCCATTACCGGGGGCGTTTTTGGCAAACAAATTGGGACGGTCAAAGCGGTCGATGATGTGACATTCACCGTGTACCGCGGTGAGACGCTTGGCATTGTCGGCGAGTCGGGCTGCGGCAAGTCGACTACGGGCCGAATGCTGCTGCGGCTCATTGAGCCGACAGACGGTTCGATTCTATTTGAAGGGAAGAATGTAACCGCTTTATCAAAAGCGGAGCTGCGTCGGTTGCGGCGCGATATGCAGATGATTTTCCAAGACCCGTTCGCTTCGCTGAACCCGCGCCATACAGTCGAAAAAATTTTGGAAGAGCCGCTTATCGTTCACGGCATTGGATCAAAAGAGGAACGGAAGCGGCGAGTGCGGGAGATGCTCGAGGTGGTCGGGCTCGGTTCGTATCATGCCAAACGCTATCCCCACCAGTTCAGCGGCGGCCAGCGTCAGCGCATCGGCATCGCGCGGGCGCTGATGACTCATCCGAAGCTGATCATCGCCGATGAACCGGTTTCGGCGCTTGATGTATCGATTCAAGCGCAAGTTCTCAATTTGCTTGAAGATTTGCAAAAGCAGTTTGGGCTTACATATATTTTCATTGCCCATGATTTAGGGGTCGTTCGCCATATCAGCGACCGGGTTGGCGTCATGTATTTGGGTCGTATAGTTGAGCTGGCGGCCAGCGAGTCATTATACGAATCGCCGAAGCATCCGTATACGCAGGCGCTTTTGTCCGCTGTGCCGATTCCAGATCCTGATCATAAAACAGAACGACAGTTGCTCTCCGGCGATTTGCCAAGCCCGGCGAATCCGCCGCAAGGGTGTGCGTTCCATACGCGTTGCGCATCCTGTATGGATATTTGCCGCCAGCGGCGCCCGGAATTGCGAGAAGTGGCCAATGGACATTACGTTGCTTGCCATTTATACGAGCCAACAGGTGAGCAACGTGATGATAAACAAATGAAACACAAGGGGGAAACACGATGAGGAAAAAAACATGGTTTACGTGGCTTGCCATGATGCTGGCAGTCATGCTTGTTTTAGCTGGCTGCGGCAAGTCGAAGCAAACCGCAGGGGGTGGCAGTGACAAACCGTCGACCCAGGATACGCTGGTGTACGGGCGCGGCGGTGATTCGGTGTCGCTCGACCCGGCGACTGTGACGGATGGGGAGTCGCTGAAAGTAACGAAAAACATTTTTGATACGCTCCTTGATTACAACGACAACGATACGTCCGTCAAGCCGGCGTTGGCGACGGAATGGACGATTTCGAAGGATGGACTGACCTATACGTTTAAATTGCGCCAAGGTGTCAAGTTTCATGACGGGACAGAGTTTAACGCCGATGCAGTGGTCTTTAACTTCGAGCGTTGGGCGAACGGCAATGCAGACAAGTTTCCGTATTACGGATCGATGTTTGGCGGTTACAAGCAGGATGACAGCCATGTGATTAAAGAAGTAAAGGCGCTCGACAAGTACACGGTGCAATTTGTGCTGAAACGGCCGCAAGCTCCATTTTTGAAAAATCTCGCCATGACGCCGTTTGCCATCGCCAGCCCAGAAGCCGTGAAAAAATACGGCGACAAGTTTGGCGAACACCCAGTCGGGACCGGCCCGTTCGTCTTTAAAGAATGGAAGCGCAACGAACGGATCGTACTTGAAAAAAATAAAGACTATTGGGAAAAAGGCTATCCAAAGCTGAACCAGCTCATCTTCGTGTCCATTCCGGACAACTCGGCGCGTCTCAATGCGCTCTTAAAAGGCGAAATCGACATCATGGAAGACTTGAATCCGACGGACTTAAAACAAGTGGAAGGAAACAAAGAGTTTCAAATTTTCAAGCGCCCGTCGATGAACGTCGCCTATGTCGGACTGACGGCGACGAGAGGGCCGCTGAAAAACAAGTTGGTTCGCCAAGCGTTGAACTACGCGGTTGACAAGAAAGCGATCATCGATGCGTTTTACGCCGGCCAGGCGGAACCGGCGAAAAACCCGATGCCTCCCAGCATCCCGGGATACAACGATGCGATTCAAGACTATCCGTTTGATTTGAATAAAGCGAAAGAGCTGCTTGCGAAAGCGGGTTATCCGAATGGCTTTGAAATCGAACTGTGGGCGATGCCGGTACCGCGTCCGTATATGCCGGACGGGCAAAAAATCGCTGAGGCCATTCAAGCGAATTTTGCCAAAATCGGCGTGAAAGCGAAAATCGTGACGTATGAATGGGCGACCTATTTAGACAAGCTCGCCAAAGGGGAAGCGGACGCCTTCCTGCTCGGCTGGACGGGCGACAACGGCGACGCGGATAACTTCTTGTATGCGCTCCTTGACAAAGACAGCATTGGCAGCAACAACTACACCTATTTCTCGAATGATGAGCTGCATAAAATTTTGGTCGAAGCGCAAACGGTGAGCGATGAAAACAAACGGAACGAGCTGTATAAAAAAGCGCAAGAGATCATTAAAGAAGAAGCACCATGGATTCCGCTCGTCCATTCAACTCCGCTGTTGGCCGGCAAGGCGAATATCCAAGGCTTTAACCCGCACCCGACCGGTTCGGATAAGTTTACGAAAGTCGAGTTTAAATAATCGACTGAGAGAGGGGAAGGAGCGCATCTTCCCCTCTTTGTTTGCCGCATGTTAAGGGAGGGAGAGTCAGGTGCTGTCGTATGCTGTGAGAAGGGTGCTGATGGTGATCCCGGTGTTGTTTGGCATGTCGCTTGTCGTCTTTTTTATGATCCGAGCCATTCCAGGCAACCCGGCGCAAGTCATTTTAGGGCAAAAAGCGACGAAAGAGGCTGTAGCGGCTTTGACCCATAAGCTTGGGTTAGATGAGCCATGGTATGTGCAGTATGTCAAATACATCGGCGGCTTGCTGCACGGTGACTTAGGCGAGTCGATCCGCACCGGCGCCCCCATCGCCGAAGAAATTTGGCCGTATTTAGCGGCGACGATCGAACTGTCGCTGGCGGCGATGCTGATTGCGGTGATCATTGGCGTGAACGCCGGCATTATTAGCGCTTGGTTTCAAAATTCATGGTTTGATTATATTGCGATGGTGTTGGCATTGATTGGTGTTTCCATGCCGATCTTTTGGCTTGGCTTAATGGAGCAGTGGCTGTTTTCGATTGAACTTGATTGGCTGCCGACGTCCGGTCGCGAGGACGTACGCAACCCTGTTGAGCCGATCACTCATCTTTATCTGATCGATACACTTCTCTCTGGGAATACCGATCAATTTTGGCAAGTTATTCAACATCTTGTCTTGCCGAGTATGGCTCTAGCGACGATCCCGATGGCGATTATTGCTCGCATGACGCGTTCGAGCATGTTGGAAGTGATGAAATCCGACTACATTCGCACCGCTCGTGCGAAAGGATTAAGCATGTTTTGGGTCGTGTACAAACATTCGTTGAAAAACGCCATTATTCCCGTGTTGACGGTCATTGGGCTGCAAACCGGACTGCTGCTTGGCGGTGCGATTTTGACGGAAACGATTTTCAGCTGGCCCGGCATCGGACGCTATATTTATGATGCAATCGGGTATCGGGATTATCCGGTGATCCAATCAGGCATTTTGATCATTGCCACCATTTTTATTTTTATTAATTTGATCGTTGATTTACTTTATGCGATCATTGATCCGCGCATTAAGTACAATTAAGGAGGGAGGGCGCCTATGGCTGAACTAGCGCGCACGCCGGCAACACCGCCGGCGGCGATTAGGGAGACGGAATCGGTTTCTTTATGGAAAGAAGCATGGCGGCGGTTTCGAAAAAATAAAATCGCCTTGGTCGGTGCTGGGATCGTTTTGTTTTTTATCCTTGTCGCCATCTTGGCGCCGTGGCTGGCACCGTATGATTATAAAGACCAACAGTTGGCCGAGCGGTTGCAGCCGCCTTCTAGCGAGCATTGGTTCGGCACCGATGATTTTGGCCGCGACATTTTTTCCCGCGTGATATATGGAGCCCGCATTTCCCTGTGGGTCGGATTTTTTTCCGTGCTCGGCTCGGTCATGGTTGGTTCGTTGCTTGGCATTATCGCCGGCTACTATGGGCGCTGGATTGATGGGGTGATTTCGCGTTTGTTTGACATTATGCTGGCGTTTCCGAGCATTTTATTGGCGATCGGCATCGTCGCTGTGCTCGGGCCGTCTTTGCAAAACGCCCTCATCGCCATCGCTGTCATTAATGTACCGAACTTTGGGCGGCTCATCCGTTCTCGCGTGCTAAGCATTAAGCAAGAAGAATACATTATGGCAGCGAAAGCGATCGGCATGAGCGACTGGCGCATTTTAATCCATCATATTTTGCCCAACAGCCTCGCGCCGATCATCGTTCAAGGGACACTGGCGATCGCCACCGCCATTATCGAAGCGGCCGCACTTGGCTTTTTAGGCTTGGGGGCGCAGCCGCCCAATCCGGAGTGGGGGAAAATGCTATCGGACGCCAAAGATTTCTTGACTCAGGCGCCGTGGACGATGATTTTCCCTGGATTGGCGATCATGCTGACAGTGCTTGGCTTTAACTTAATGGGCGACGGGCTGCGCGATGCGCTTGACCCACGGATGAAAAATTGAAGCAGGCGGTCCGCTACGAGCGGCCGCCTGCTGACTTTTCCAGCTCTTTTTCCAGCGTGTCATCGTAATGGTAATGGTGGAAACTATCGATAAGCTTGTCTAAATGTTCGAGGCGATCCCCATAATCCATGATCGCTCCGATTAAAGAAAACAACCGATAATCGCCCGGCGGCTGGCCGTCCGCATAAAAGGCGGAAGTGAGCCGCTCGCGCTGATGATGAATTTCCTCGGCCCGTCTGCTGTGAGGGAGCGGCTTTGCCTTATGGATAAATTTCAGCAACAGTTGCTCATGGTAGTCAAGCAAGCAGCCAAGGTGCAGGCAGACGGCTTGACGAAGCTCGGCGGGCAAGCGGCTGAACTCGTTTTCGAGCCGGTGCAGCCATTTTAAGACAGATAAAACTCGATCGGCCGCTGCTATCATTTGCCGGTACAACACGAGTTTGCGAGATTTTTGGAAGCGTTGGCGTCGAAAATACGTGCGTTCTTCTTTGTACATAAAATATAGATGCTCGAGTTTGGTCATTTCTTCGTGTCGTGCTTCAATTTCTTCCTTCAAATGGTGATGGTCGGCTGCCTGCTGTTTATGCAGGCGGATCCATTTTAAAATGGCCTCTGTTTCTTCGCTGATTTTTTCATATACCTTTTTTTCGTATTTCGGCGGCAAGAAAATCAAGTTGACGACAAAGGCGGCGAAAATACCGAGCATCATCGTTAAAAAGCGAATGGCCGCAAATTGAATGAACTGGCGGTCTGTATATTCCATAATGGCAATGACTGTGACAAGCGCTACGGAAATCGTCGATGATTCAAGGCGCATTTTCAGGCAAAGGGCGATGACGATCATCAGCGTCAAACCGACGACCAACGGATCGCGCCCAAGAATGAAAACCGCCGCGATCGCGAACAAGGCGCCGATCACATTCGCTTGCACTTGCTCGATCAGCGATAAATAGGAGCGGTAAATGGTCGGCTGCATGGCGAACACAGCGGAAATGCCGGCGAATGACGGCGATGGAAACTGGAAGAGCGCTGCTAAGAACAAGGCGAGCGCCACTGCGATCCCCGTTTTGAAAATGCGGGCACCGAGTTTCATCTATGATCAAAACTCTCCTTTTTGTTTTGGTGAACCATTCAGTACTATACACAGTTTCATCCTATGTGCGCAAGGAAAAAATATAACGCCCCGCCGATGAAGGCGGGGCGTTGAGAAATTTCTGGTGTTCAAAGCTGCCGGAACGCCTTGCCGACCGCGTCGATCGTGTAGGCGATGTCGTCTTCCGTATGGGCGAGGGTGATAAACCATGCTTCGTATTTCGACGGCGCGAGATTGATCCCTTGTTTGAGCATGAGCTTGAAAAATTTCGCAAACAACTCGCCGTCGCTGCGCTGGGCTTGCTTGTAGTTTTCCACTTTTTCGTCAGTGAAGAAGACGGTGAGCGCGCCTTTTAAGCGGTTGACGGTCACCGGCAGGCCGCATTGGCGAGCATGGGCCAGGATGCCTTCTTCCAGCATTGCTCCCAATCGGTCGAGATGCTCATAGACACCCTCTTGTTTCAACACTTCAAGGCAGGCGATGCCAGCGAGCATCGACGCCGGGTTGCCGGCCATCGTCCCGGCCTGGTACGCTGGTCCGAGCGGAGCGACTTGTTCCATAATGTCTTGGCGTCCACCGTACGCCCCGATCGGCAAGCCCCCGCCGATGATTTTCCCCATCGCCGTCAAGTCGGGCTCCACACCGAGCAAGTTTTGCGCTCCGCCGTACATAAAGCGGAAGGCGGTGATCACTTCGTCGTAAATGACGAGCGCCCCTTCCTTGTGGGCAATCTCATTGATCGCTTCTAAAAAGCCCGGTTTTGGCAGGACGATGCCGAAGTTGCCGACGATCGGCTCGACGAGGACCGCTGCGACTTGCTCGCCCCAAACGTTCATCGCTTCCCGGAACGATTCGACATCGTTGTATGGCACGGTAATGACTTCTTGGGCGATGCTCGGCGGCACGCCGGCTGAGTCCGGCGTCCCCAACGTCGATGGCCCCGAGCCGGCGGCGACGAGCACAAGGTCCGAATGGCCATGGTAGCAGCCTTCGAATTTGACGATTTTGCTTCGTCCGGTGTAGGCGCGGGCGACGCGGATCGTGGTCATCACCGCCTCTGTTCCCGAGTTGACAAACCGCACTTTCTCGAGCGACGGGATCGCCTCTTTTAACATTTTGGCAAACGTGATCTCATGCGGCGTTGGCGTGCCGTACAACACACCGGTCTCGGCGGCGCGGCGGATGGCTTCCGCGATGTGTGGATGGGCGTGCCCGGCGATGATCGGTCCGTAGGCGGCCAAGTAGTCGATGTACTTGTTTCCATCCACATCCCAAAAGTAGGCTCCTTGCGCCCGCTCCATCACGACTGGCGCACCGCCGCCGACCGCTTTGTATGAGCGGGACGGGCTGTTCACTCCACCAACAATGTGCTGGAGCGCTTCTTTATATAATTGTTCTGATTTGGTCCACTGCATTGTTTGATCCTCCTGTTTCCGCTGACTGCCTCTTTATATAGTAAACCGAGAAGACTCAAACTTCAATGCTATAGGTGTAAAGCGGGAGACGGATCGGTTTCTCCCATCATTGACGTGCCGATTCGAAAAAATCCGACAGGAAATCGTTTGTTTCCGTATGGGCGGAACTGACATCCAACTGTTGCCGACGGTCGATCGGCGAGTGGGCATTGATTTAGGACAAAAGCATTTTGCCGTTCTTTCCAAATCGGAGGCGGCGCCTAACGCAATGGCGTCAACAGACTGGAAAACAAAAAAGATGAAAATGGCGGCGATTCATGTATAATGCAACATAGGAGAAGGGCGCAAGCCGCCTTTTTCCTTTGACGCCAAGGAGAGGTCAGGAGGAGAACGATGAACGCGATTGAAGTAGAACATTTGCGCAAAGAATTTAAAGTGCACAAAAGCCGCTCCGGCCTTGTCGGAGCGTTTCGCGATTTATGGACGCGCCGTTATACGCTCGTTCGAGCGGTTGATGACATTTCGTTTGCTGTTAAGCAAGGGGAAATCGTCGGCTATATCGGCGAAAACGGCGCCGGCAAATCCACGACGATCAAAATGTTGACCGGCATTTTAACGCCAACGTCTGGGCGCATTGTCGTCAACGGGATGAATCCCCATAAAGAGCGCGAAAAATTCGTGCGCACGATCGGCGTCGTGTTCGGCCAGCGTTCGCAATTATGGTGGGACATCGCTGTTCAAGAGTCGTTCCGGCTGTTGAAAAAAGTGTACCGCGTCTCGGACGAGCAATATCGCCGCCATATGGCCGAGGTGATTGACATGCTTGAGATCGGCCCGCTGCTTGATAAGCCGGTGCGCAAGCTGTCGCTTGGCCAGCGGATGCGCTGTGAGCTTGCCGCCGCGCTCATTCACAACCCGCCGCTGTTGTTTTTGGATGAACCGACGATCGGCCTTGATGTGCTTGTCAAACTCAACATCCGCCAGTTTTTAAAGCAATTGAATGAACGGTATGGCACGACGATCCTGCTGACGACGCACGATATGTCAGACATTGAAGCGCTTTGCGAGCGGGTCATTATGCTCGATGAAGGGAAAATCATTTACGACGGGTCGCTTGAGCGCCTGAAAGAAAGATGGGGCCAAGGAAAACGGGTCGCCTTTACGTTTGCCGAAGCGGTGACGGCCGCTTTTTTGCAGCAGTTGACTGAAGGGTTGGATGTTGTTTGGAAAAAAGGTGAACAGCCAAACGTTTGGGTCTCGCACGTTCCATCAGGAGGCGTGCCGGAAGTTGTCAGTCGCGTCGCTGCCCGTTGTGCGTTAAATGACATCCATATTCACGAAGTGCCGACGGAGGAGATCATCCGCAATATTTATGAGGAAGGTGCGGTTCATGGGTAAGTATGTCGAAATGGTCCGCATCCGCTTTTTAATGATGCTCGCCTACCGGACAAACTATTACACTGGCATTTTGATTTACGCCATTAACATCGCAGCGTATTACTTCCTTTGGTCGGCTATTTATGGCGGCAAATCATCGATGCAAGGGATGTCGCTTGGGCAAATGACGACGTATGTCGCCATTTCCTGGCTGGCGCGGGCGTTTTATTTTAACAACCTTGACCGTGAAATCGCCATGGAAATCCGCGATGGAAAAGTAGCGATTGAACTGATCCGCCCGTACAGCTATTTAGGGATGAAAGCTGTGCAAGGGCTTGGCGAAGGGCTGTTTCGCCTTTTCTTTTTATCGCTGCCTGGGCTTTTGGTCGTATCGCTTTTTTTGCCGCTTCAGTTTCCGGGACACGCCAAAACGTGGCTGTCTTTCGGCTTGTCGCTTCTATTCAGCTTTATCATTTTTTCGGAGCTGAACTTGCTTGCGGGGGTTGTGACGTTCTTTACGTTCCGAAATGAAGGGTTGCTTAGGGCGAAGCGGTTTATCATCGACTTGTTTTCTGGGCTCATTTTGCCGCTTTCCTTTTATCCTGATTGGGCGCAACGGGCGATGATGTATTTCCCGTTTCAAGCCATCAGCTACATCCCAAGCATGATCATGACAGAAAGTTTTAAAGGTGCTGCTGTCCGTGATGGCCTGCTTCTGCAGGCAACGTGGTGCATCGTATTGCTTTTTCCGATTGGATGGTTATGGAGAGCGGCGAAAAAGCGTCTTGTTGTGCAAGGGGGGTAAACGTTGTTTTACGTATCGGTTTTTTTTCAATACATGGCGCAATATATGAAGACAAAGCTGCAATATCGAGCCGATTTGTTCGTGGAGTGGCTGTCTGACTTTATGGCTCAGGCGGTCAACTTGGTATTTTTGCTGGTTGTGTTCGGCCATACGACGCTGCTTCACGGCTGGTCGCGCGATGAGATTTTGTTTATTTACGGTTTTTTTCTTGTTCCATATGCCGTATTTGGCGCCTTTTTTAACCTTTGGGATTTTAATGAACGATATATTGTGCAGGGGGAAATGGATCGCGTGTTGACGCGCCCGCTAAACAGCCTGTTTCAAATTGTTTTGGAGCGGATGGAGCTCGAATCGTTGCTTGGCGCTGTGCCCGGGCTGATCATTATGCTGTATGCCGGCAGCCGCTTGTCTCTTTCATTTCATTGGTATGATGTCTTCGTGTTTATTTTGTTTGTCATTGGCGGTGCATTGATTTATGCCGGCATTTTCATTTCACTGGCGACGATCAGTTTTTTTGCCGACGCCCGCACATCCATCATGCCGATGATGTACAACATCAGCAGCTATGGCCGCTACCCGATCGATATTTATCATCGCGTCATCCGCTATATTTTAACGTGGGTGCTGCCGTTTGCCTTTGTCGGCGTTTATCCAGCTGCTTATTTTCTTGATAAAAAGGAATGGTACAGTTATGCCTTTTTCACCCCAGTGGTCGGCATGGTTTGCTTCACCGTTTCGGTCATGCTTTGGAACGCCGGGGTGAGACGATATCGCGGGACGGGGAGCTAGGCGCCCCGCCCGTTTTTGTTCATTTGCCATCAAAATGACAAACAATGGTCAAGCAATCGACACAACCTTGTCTGTATCGTTAGCATGTTGTGGCGTAAAATAAAATGTGAATATATTCACAAAAAGGAAGAAGAGGTGAATAGTGATGAAAAACGGGAGAGGAAATCGGGTAGCGGTCGTCGGCACCGGGTTTGTCGGCGCCAGTTATGCGTTTGCCTTAATGAATCAAGGGATTGCCGATGAGATCGTGCTCATCGATGCAAATGAAAACAAGGCTGAGGGCGATGCGATGGACTTCAACCATGGGAAAGTATTTGCGCCGAAGCCGGCTGACATTTGGCACGGCGATTACGATGATTGCCGCGATGCCGATTTGGTTGTCATTTGCGCCGGCGCCAACCAAAAACCGGGCGAGACGCGGCTTGATCTTGTGGACAAAAACATTGCCATTTTCCGCTCGATCGTTGAGTCGGTCATGGCATCCGGATTTCAAGGACTGTTTCTCGTCGCCACCAATCCGGTCGACATTTTAACGTACGCGACGTGGAAATTCAGCGGCCTGCCGCAAGAGCGAGTAATCGGATCGGGCACGATTTTGGACACGGCGCGGTTCCGCTTCTTGTTGGGCGACTATTTCGCCGTCGCCCCGACGAACGTGCACGCCTATATTATCGGCGAACATGGCGACACTGAACTCCCGGTCTGGAGCCAGGCTGATATCGGCGGCGTGCCGATCCGCAAGCTGGTCGAGTCCAAAGGGGAAGAAGCGCAAAAAGAGCTCGAGCGCATTTTTGTCAATGTGCGCGATGCCGCCTACCAAATTATTGAGAAAAAAGGAGCGACGTACTACGGGATTGCTATGGGGCTTGCCCGCGTGACGCGCGCCATTTTGCATCATGAAAATGCCATTTTGACCGTTTCCGCTTACTTGGACGGCCCATACGGCGAACGCGATGTCTACATCGGTGTGCCTGCTGTGATCAACCGAAATGGCATCCGCGAAGTGATTGAAATTGAACTTGACGAGGAGGAGAAAAAATGGTTCCACCGTAGTGCTGCGACGTTAAAAGGTGTATTGGCGCGCTATTTTGCTCAGTAAAGCGCAACGATTGGCTTCATCTGACGGGACGCTGGCTTGTCAAATGGGTCGGGTGATCCGGTGGAATACAGGAGTGCTGCCGATTCAAGCAGGGTGCGGAGGGTCATGCGGTATAATCGCCCGGTTGTCCGCGTATATATGAACGACGGACAAAAATGGGGGGAACGTGATGGATTACGCCTTCCTTGGCATTGTTGCCGCCGTACTGCTCGGCAGCATCACCTCGCTTTGGACAGTGCGCGTGCAAGCGACGCATCGCCTGTCACTCGATAGCTTATGGGTTCTCGTCCAATGGTATTTAACGATGTTGCTCGGTTTTGCCATGATTTATATGATTTTGCAAGTAAACGGCCATGCTGTGTTTACCCCATCCCCAAATAGCGCATCGAAAGATCGTTTGTCGCTGCTTGAAGACAGCTTGTATTTAAGCGGTATGACGCTTTTGTCGGTCGGATACGGTGATGTCACTCCGATCGGCGTCGGGCGGTGGATCGCCATTGCCGAAGCGCTGCTCGGCTACATTATGCCCGCTGTCATCGTGACGCGCACCGTGTTTGACTGGGATCATCGCTGATATGAGTTGCAATTTCCCTTCGTCTTCGCTACGCTAAAAGAAAACGAAGAAGACGGGGGGAACGACATGACGATTGCCATTGGCCAGCCAGCTCCAGATTTCACCTTGCCGGCAAGCAATGGGAAAATGGTTTCGCTGTCTGATTTTCGCGGCCGGTATGTGGTGCTTTACTTTTATCCAAAAGACATGACCCCGGGGTGCACAGCCGAAGCGTGCGACTTTCGCGATCGCCATGCGCAGTTCGCTGAGTTGAACGCCGTCATTTTAGGAGTGAGCACCGACCCGATGAATCGGCATGAGGCGTTTATCGAAAAATATGAGTTGCCATTTTTGCTTCTTTCTGATGAGCGGCATGAAGTGGCCGAGCTGTATGGGGTATGGAAGAAAAAGAAAAATTTCGGCAAGGAATATATGGGCATTGATCGCTCGACATTCATTATCGCCCCCGACGGAACGTTGGTCCAAGAATGGCGCGGGGTGAAAGTGAAGGGGCATGTCGATGAGGCGCTTGCGGAAGTCGCCCGACTAGCGTCATCTAGGTAAGCGTCCAGACAATGTACATCGTTTGGCGTATGATACATAGTAACCTCCTCAAATGAATGACATAAGAGGCGGAAACAATTTCCGCCTCCTTTTTTTGTTAAAATGGCGTCTGAGCCCATATATTAATGGCATCTATATTGACAAATGGCATGTATTCTTTGTAGACTAATTATAAATATTATAAAGTGATAATTTTTTTCACCTTTGCACAGAGAGTGAGGTGCATGACGGTGTCTGACAACGAGCAACTGAAGGAAGCGCTTGACATGCTGAAAAAGACTGGCATACGCATCACGCCGCAGCGTCATGCGATATTGGAGTATTTGATCAGCTCGATGTCCCATCCGACGGCTGATGAAATATACAAAGCGCTGGAAGGGAAATTCCCAAACATGAGTGTAGCTACCGTCTACAATAACTTGCGCGTCTTTAAGGAAATCGGGCTTGTCAAAGAGCTGACGTACGGCGATTCGTCAAGCCGGTTTGACTTCGTCACTTCCAATCATTATCACGTCATCTGTGAAGAGTGCGGCAAAATTGTCGATTTCCACTATCCAGCGCTTGATGAAGTCGAGCAGCTTGCCGCTCACGTCACCGGCTTTAAGGTCGACCATCATCGCATGGAAGTGTACGGAGTCTGCCCTGACTGTCAAAAAAGCGGGGCGCCGGCGCATTCGCATTAAAAAAGCTGATAGCACAAGGCGGCTATCAGCTTTTTCTTTTTTTGTTGTACTTTTCGTCAAACTCTTTTCCTTCCAGTTCGCGGTCTAACGTCAACGGTTCACGGCAAAACATGCATAAATCGACGCGTCCGAGCATTTTTGTCACTTTGCCGCACGACGGGCAAACAACTTGGACGGCTCTCGTCGAGAGTGTGCCGATCCAAAAATATACAATGCCACTGGCGACAAGAAACAACATCCCAAACAACATAAACAACGTCATGATGACCGGGGACGTACGAAAAAACAGCCCAAGATACATGACAATGACACCGATAAAAATCAAGCTTAAGGCGAAAGTGCGAATTTTGTTGATTTTGCTCGAATATTTGATGCTCATCACAGTCCCTCCTACATAGACCACTATACCATAAAACGGGGTCCCATCGCGAAGAAGAAATCAACAAAATCGACGTTTTAAAGAAAGGAATTCCTCTTTTTTTGTCGAATAACGAATGACGGCAACAAACGACAGCTTCATGGATGCAAGCATTCTGGTCTTTCTGAAATGAAACAGGCGTTGACAGCATTGTTTGAACATCTGCACAAACGCAATGTGATGATTGATGATGGTGGAAGGGAGGAAAAAACGTTGCAGAAAAAACAGCCGGCTCAAAATAGGAACGTATGGTTGTCTGTCAATCGATATGTTGGGATATCTGAGGGATTTGTCCGCCCGGATATCGCGGCCGGCTTTCTGCAACGGACGCGAGGTATGAAAGAATTGCTGCATCCCATCTGTCACGAATGGGCAAACCGCTGCAACACGCACGGAATTTTAATGATTGAAAAAACGGCTTGCCATGCAGCAACAACGGATACGTTTGATGTCGTGCTGCTCGTCATTGTCGACCCGCAAAGCGAGCCTATGCTTCTCAGACAGTATTCACTAAACGAGAAAAAGGCGGTGCTTTATGCAGTCAGTGAACGGCAGTTAAATGAATGGCTTGTTCTCGGGTCACATCGAAAGGCGGTCGACTGGGTGTTCAACGGAACGGTCGTGTTTGACCGAAACGGCTATGTTCAGCAGTTGCGCCAGCGCCTTGAGCAATTCCCGCCTAAAGAACGGCGATTGAAAATGGGACTCGAGTTTGCCAAACTGATCCGCCATTATACAGATGGCAAGGCGCTGTTTGCCGCCAAGCATTGGCTCGACTCATACAACCATATGGTGCAAGCCCTCCATCATTTGGCGCGATTGACCGTGATCGAGCACGGACTTTACCCGGAAGTGACCGTATGGAATCAAGTCAAGCGAATGGATGGAAGGATTTATAAACTGTATGAAGAACTCGTTGGAAGTGAAGAACCGCTTCCGAAACGGCTGGAACTTTTGTTGCTGGCCAGTGAATTTTTGATTCATTCTTACGTAGAATCAGGTTCCTCTCATTTATGCGAAGCGCTGAAAGAAAAAAATGGTGCTTGGAGCATTGAGGAAATGACCGGTCATCCGCAGTTTGCGCCTTACTCGGTTGATCTTGTTATCATGCTTGAGTATCTTGTCGAAAGGAAAGTGCTAACCGTCGTGGAAATGCCGACAAAAGGAAATACAATGCTCGAACGGTATTACACGTTGTAAAAAAAGAATTTTGACGGTCCCCTTCTGCTGATCCCCAAAAATGGAAGGGAGCCGGTGAGAGGATGGATGCTATTAGGAATTTCATTGTGTTTATACAAATGTTAGTTGCCAAGATCATTGAAGGAAGGAGGCAACCCGGCCGAAAAAAGCTCTTGACTTCCTTGTCGAACGATGATATATTTTAAATCGCTGTCGCGCCGGGAAAATGTTGCGGAGCGGTATGAATAAAAGGCTGTTGACAACGAACAATAAAAATGCTATGATGTAAGGGCCGCTTTAGGAAGCGGAAAACACATTTGCGTTTGAGGGAGTCCAGAGGAGTTGGATTCCTCGGCGCAAGACTGCAACGAAGCAAGTTCAAGAAGAGGTCTCGTTCCTTGGAAACTGAACGAAACGAAGCGCAATAGAAAAGCGGAGGCCGCATTGGCCAAAGCAAAAGCCAATCAACTTTCTTTTGGAGAGTTTGATCCTGGCTCAGGACGAACGCTGGCGGCGTGCCTAATACATGCAAGTCGAGCGGACC
>NZ_AYSF01000056.1:0-117609 GCF_000498995.1 Geobacillus thermopakistaniensis | reverse complement strand
CCCATTCAAATACATACGTTAATGGAATAGCTAAGTCCTTAAATTGTGCGGAATGCAGCGTGTCTTGTTGTCCGTATGTTGCATGTCGTTGATATGTACCTTCGTGCAAATAGTACACATGAATCATTTTATTAGCAGTATCAACAATCCAATATTCCGCAATTCCATAGTGTTGGTAAGTATAAAATTTTTCGTTGTAGTCTTTTAAAGCGGTTGAAGGTGACAAGACTTCAACAACCAGTGTAGGTGCCCCGTAACATCCTTTTTGGACAATCTGTTTTTTATTGCAAATCACGGCAATATCGGGTTGGACAATGTCATCAGGGGTTTCATACGTTTCATTTTTGCTAAGGAATACATCAAACGGCGCCATAAAAACATAACAATGTTTGTTTTGGAAAAAATGGCGCAAAGCAAAATACAATTCTCCGACTGCAAATTGATGTTCCGAAGATGGAGCAGGTGTCGTATTATATGCTTTTCCATTTATAAGTTCCCAGCGACCTTCCCATGTTTTCCAGTCAGCGTAAGTGTAAATTTTGTTCGAGTCAGGGATATTGCCCATTGTTTCACCCTCTTTCATTTTTAAGAATACGTTTGTTTACAGTTTAGCAAAAGAAATCAAGGAAGTGTAGGGAGGACTTTCATTAGACGTTTATTTATCACCCGCTTACGCTCACAAGCGGGAGTGAGGGTCTTCTTGGTTCAGGATGATAAAAAAGGAATCTGGCGTTTGTTTGTCGAATGACATGAGTGAAGAATGTATGGGGAAAGGGAGAGAATGATGTCCGCATTTCAAGCGTTTGTTGTCAACAAAACCGAAACAGAATTTACCGCCGGTGTGCAGACGATTTCCATGGATGATTTGCCGGAAGGCGATGTCCTTGTCCGCGTCCATTATTCAAGCGTCAACTACAAAGACGGATTGGCGTCCATTCCGGACGGCAAAATTGTGAAAACGTATCCGTTTGTGCCCGGAATTGATTTGGCCGGGGTGGTTGTTTCGTCGCAACATCCGCGTTTTCGCGAAGGGGATGAGGTGATTGCGACCGGTTATGAAATCGGCGTGACACATTTCGGAGGCTACAGTGAATATGCTCGCCTGCACGGCGAATGGCTCGTTCCGCTGCCGAAAGGGTTGACGTTGAAAGAAGCGATGGCGATCGGGACAGCTGGGTTTACAGCGGCGCTGTCCATTCACCGTCTTGAGGAGCACGGGCTGACGCCGGAACGCGGACCGGTGCTTGTCACGGGGGCGACGGGCGGAGTCGGGAGTCTGGCCGTGTCGATGCTCGCGAAGCGCGGCTACACGGTGGAAGCGAGCACAGGCAAAGCGGCGGAGCACGATTATTTGCGCGTTTTAGGGGCGAAAGAAGTGTTGACGCGAGAGGACGTCACGGCTGAGCGCATTCGTCCGCTTGATCGGCAGCGCTGGGCAGCGGCAGTCGATCCGGTCGGCGGCCGGACGCTGGCCACGGTGTTAAGCCGCATCCGCTACGGCGGAGCCGTGGCGGTGAGCGGACTGACCGGAGGGGCGGAAGTGCCGACGACGGTCCATCCGTTTATTTTGCGCGGTGTCAGCTTGCTTGGCATCGATTCTGTCTATTGTCCAATGGATGTGCGCCTCCGCATTTGGGAGCGGCTCGCTGGCGACTTAAAGCCGGATTTGGAGCGGATTGCTCAAGAGATTTCGCTCGCTGAATTGCCGCAAGCGCTTAAGCGCATTTTGCGCGGCGAACTGCGCGGCCGGATGGTGGTGCGGCTGGGATGACGTTTGGGACGCGGTCTGCTTGAAGCAACGCCAAAAGCTCGATGCTTCCACATTCCTTCTTGTTTTGTCCTTGACACGAACACTTCCTAAAAGGTCGGTGAAAAACGATCATTTTCGTCAAATGGGTGATTTTTGTTGGAAAAGAAGAGACATTTTTACAAGGTTTCTTAACTTGAGAAGGGATATTGTTGAGCTGATTTTTTCATTAAATCACCAGTCTTCTAAAAGAGTGAAGGGGACGGGGGAGGCAGGCGTGCAGAAGAATAAGAGAAAGACGCAGGAAGCAGCGCCTGCGTCTTTTTTATCCCCGCAATTGATACCGCTCCAGCTCGGAGAAAAAGTCTTTCACAAACCGGTAAAACACTTTCACCGACGGGGCGAGCTCGTGATGGTCGGAGACGATGATGCCGACATTTCGCTTCACTTGCGGCATTTCAATCGGCACTTTGGCGGCGTAGCGAAGCAAGCTTTCCGACAGGGCGCTCTCCGGCAAGAGGGTCACGCCGATGCCGGCGGAGACAAGCCCTTTAATGGCATCGAGATCTTCGCCTTCCGATGAGATGTTGGGCGAAAATCCGGCTTGGTGGCAAGCGTCAATGACGATTTGATGCAAAATGTATCCCTTTGGAAACGTAACAAACGGGTCGTGGCGCAGTTCGTTTAACACGATCCGGTCGCGGCGAGCGAGCGGATGGCTGTTCGGCAGGAGGGCCGCAAACGGTTCAGAAAATAAAATTTCCCCTTTGATGCCGATTTCGCGTGCGGGAATTGGTCCAAGAAAGGCCAAGTCAATTTCCCGTTTTTTCACCGCTTCGATTAAATAATAGTACGACCCTTGGCGGAGATGGAACGAGACGTTTGGGTGTTCCGCTTTAAAGGCGGAGATGACCATGGGCATCATGTGGCTTGCCAGGCTTGTCGGAAACCCGATTTTAATCGTCCCGCGCTCCGGGTCTAAATATTCTTCGATTTGTTGCTTTGCATCATCGACCGCCTTCAACACCGCTTCGGCGTGCGGCAAAAAATGACGGCCGATGGGGGTGAGCTTCACGTTCCGCCCTTCCCGTTCAAAAAGCTGCACGCCAAGCTCCGCTTCTAAGTTTGCGATTTGCCGGCTGATCGCCGACTGCGCGACATGGAGGGCATCGGCGGCTTCGGAGACGTGTTCGCGCCGGGCGACTTCCACGAAATATTGCAGCTGCCGCAGCTCCATTTTTCTCCCTCCTTTTGATTGATCGCAAAATGAGATGGATTTTATCTAAATTATATATTGTTTATATTAATTTTGAAAACTACAATGAATATTACAGACAATTCGGAACGGGAGGGGAAGGCAGCATGAAACACTACGGATTACCGGAAGCGCAAGGGTTATATCGCCCGGAATTTGAGCATGATGCATGCGGGATCGGGTTTTATGCGCATTTGAAAGGAAAACCGTCGCACGACATTATCAAAAAGGCACTTCATATGCTTCGCCAGCTTGAACACCGCGGCGGACAAGGGAGCGATCCGGAAACGGGCGATGGCGCGGGCATTATGACGCAAATTCCGCATGAGTATTTTCAAGCGGTGTGCGGCGGGATGAACTTGCCGGAAAAAGGGCGCTACGGGGTCGGGATGTTCTTTTTGCCGGAAGAGGAAGCGAAACGGGCGTACTATGAATCGATGTTCAATGAGATCGTCGCTCAAGAAGGGCAACGGCTGCTCGGATGGCGGACAGTTCCAGTTGATCGTGAAAAGCTTGGCAAACTGGCGCGGCAAAGCCAGCCGTTCATCCGCCAAGTGTTTGTCGCGGCAAGTGATGACGTGGCTGATGAGTTGGCGTTTGAACGGAAGCTGTATGTGATCCGCAAACAATTCGAAAAATGTGTGGAAAACAACGAGTGCTATGTAGCGAGCTTCTCGAGCCGGACGATCGTTTATAAAGGGTTGCTTACGCCGGAACAAATCGATGCGTTTTATTTGGATTTGCAAGATGAACGGTTCCGTTCGGCGTTTGCCCTCGTGCACTCGCGCTTCAGCACGAACACGTTCCCGAGCTGGGAGCGGGCCCATCCGAACCGCTATTTGATCCATAACGGCGAGATCAACACGCTGCGCGGCAATGTCAACTGGATGACGGCGCGCGAGAAGCAATTTGTGTCGGAAGCGTTCGGCGCGGATTTGGAAAAAGTCGTGCCGATTTTGGATACGAACGGCAGCGACTCGTCGATTTTGGACAATGCGTTCGAATTTTTCGTTCTTGCTGGCCGGAAGCCGGCCCATGTCGCGATGATGCTCATTCCGGAACCGTGGTTTTGGGATGAGCAGATGGACGGGGCGAAAAAGGCGTTTTACGAGTACCATAGCTGTCTCATGGAGCCGTGGGATGGACCGACGGCGATTTCGTTCACCGACGGCAAGCAAATCGGCGCCATTTTGGACCGGAACGGCTTGCGTCCGGCCCGCTATTACGTCACCAAAGACGACTACATTATTTTTTCATCCGAAGTCGGCGTCATTGATGTCGACCCGAACAACATTTTATATAAGGAACGGCTGAGCCCGGGGAAAATGCTTTTGGTTGACCTCGAGCAAGGGCGCATCATCTCCGACCAGGAAATCAAGGAAGAAATGGCTCATGAAAAGCCATATCGCCAATGGATCAACGAGCAAATGATCACGCTTGGCGATCTGGAAATTCCGGAGGACGTCGAAGCGCCGAAGCAACTCGTCAAACTGCAAAAAGCGTTCGGCTACACGTTTGAAGATGTGGAAAAAACGATTTTGCCGATGGCGGCGGAAGGAAAAGATCCGACCGGCGCTATGGGCATGGACGCGCCGCTTGCCGTGCTGTCGGAGCGGCCGCAAAGTTTGTTCAACTACTTCAAGCAGCTGTTCGCCCAAGTGACAAATCCGCCGATTGATGCGATCCGCGAATATGTCGTCACCTCGACGATGACGCTGCTTGGCAAAGAAGGGAACATTTTGCATCCGGACGCCAAAGCGGCGCGGCGCATCCGCTTGGAAACTCCGCTATTGACGAACGAAGAGCTCGCAGCGTTAAAAGCCAATCCGTACCCGGAATTTGCGTGCGCGGTGCTGCCTACGCTGTTTACTGATGATTTGAAACAGGCGCTTGATGAGCTGTTTGCCAAAGCGGATGAAGCGATCGAAAACGGGGCGGCGCTTCTTGTGCTGTCCGACCGCGGCGTTGATGAAACACATGTCGCCATTCCGGTTTTGTTGGCGACAAGCGGGCTTCACCAGCATCTTGTCCGCAAAGGGACGCGCACGAACGTCAGCCTGCTTGTAGAAAGCGGTGAAGCGCGTGAAGTGCATCATTTTGCGGCGCTCATCGGCTACGGGGCGGACGCCATCAACCCGTACTTGGCGCTGGAGACGATCCGCCAAGCGTCAGAAAACGGCACGATCGCCTTGTCTTACCGTGAAGCGGTGAAAACATATATCAAGGCGGCTGTTGACGGTGTCGTCAAAGTGATGTCGAAAATGGGCATTTCGACGGTGCAAAGCTACCGCGGCGCACAAATTTTTGAGGCCGTCGGCATCGGCAACGATGTCATTGATGAATACTTTACCGGCACGGCATCGCAAATTGGCGGCATCGGGCTTGCGGAAATCGCCAAAGAAGCGAAAATGCGCCATGAGTCCGCATTTGACGCACGGTACGAAGACGATGTGCTGGATACGGGCAGCGAGCTGCAATGGCGACGCAACGGCGAACATCACGCGTTCAACCCGAAGACGATCCATTTGCTGCAGTGGGCGTGCCGGAAAAACGATTACAACCTCTATAAACAATATTCGAAACTGGCCAATGAAGAACAGTTGACGTTCTTGCGCAATTTGTTCGATTTCGATTCGAGCCGGCAACCGGTGCCGATTGAGGAAGTCGAACCGGTCGAGTCGATCGTCCGCCGCTTTAAAACAGGGGCCATGTCGTTCGGTTCGATCAGCCAGGAAGCCCATGAGGCGCTGGCGATCGCCATGAACCGGATCGGCGGAAAAAGCAACAGCGGCGAGGGCGGCGAAGACCCGGCCCGCTATGTGAAAGATGAAAACGGCGACTGGCGCCGCAGCGCGATCAAACAAGTGGCGTCCGGACGTTTTGGCGTAAAAAGCCATTATTTGGTCAATGCCGATGAATTGCAAATCAAAATGGCCCAAGGAGCAAAACCGGGTGAAGGCGGGCAGCTTCCGGCCAACAAAGTGTATCCGTGGGTCGGCAAAGTGCGCGGCTCAACGCCAGGGGTGGAGCTCATCTCTCCGCCGCCGCACCATGACATTTACTCGATTGAAGATTTGGCCCAACTCATTTATGATTTGAAAAACGCCAACAAAGATGCGCGCATCAGCGTGAAGCTCGTCGCCAAAGCCGGCGTTGGCACGATCGCCGCTGGCGTGGCGAAAGGGAACGCCGATGTCATTGTCATCAGCGGCTATGACGGCGGCACGGGCGCTTCGCCGAAAACGAGTATTAAACATGCCGGCCTGCCGTGGGAGCTTGGTTTGGCGGAAACGCATCAGACGCTCATGCTCAATGGGTTGCGCGACCGCGTCGTTCTAGAAACCGACGGCAAATTGATGACNGACGATTATGTGAAAAAACCGCCGAAAAGTATTAAACATGCCGGCCTGCCGTGGGAGCTTGGTTTGGCGGAAACGCATCAGACGCTCATGCTCAATGGGTTGCGCGACCGCGTCGTTCTAGAAACCGACGGCAAATTGATGACCGGCCGTGACGTTGTGATGGCGGCGCTGTTTGGGGCCGAAGAATTCGGATTTGCGACGGCACCGCTCGTCGTTTTAGGCTGTGTCATGATGCGCGTCTGCCATTTGGATACATGCCCGGTCGGCGTGGCGACGCAAAATCCGGAACTGCGTAAAAAATTCACCGGGAAGCCAGAACATGTCGTCAACTTTATGTACTTTGTCGCTCAAGAAGTGCGGGAAATTATGGCGGAGCTCGGCTTCCGCACGATCGACGAAATGGTCGGCCGCGTCGATGTCTTGAAGGTAAGCGAGCGGGCGAAAGCGCATTGGAAAGCGAAACATCTCGATCTGTCGCGTCTTCTGTACCAAGTCGATGGACCGCGCACTTGCATCAAAGGGCAAAACCATCGTTTGGAAGAGACGCTTGATCATACAGAAATTTTGCCGGCGGTGCAGCCAGCGCTTGAACGGCAGGAGCCGGTCGAACTTCACCTCGCCATCCGCAACGTCCACCGCACGGTCGGGGCGATGACCGGCAGCGAGATTTCGAAACGCTACGGTGAGGAAGGGTTGCCGGATGATACGATCCGCCTCCATTTCACCGGATCGGCCGGGCAAAGTTTTGCGGCGTTTGTGCCGAAAGGGATGACGCTCGAGCTCGTCGGCGACGCGAACGACTACGTCGGCAAAGGGCTTTCCGGCGGCAAAGTGATCGTCCGTCCGCCGCATGAGGCGCCGTTTGCCGCAGCGGACAATGTCATTATCGGCAACGTCGCTTTCTACGGGGCGACGAGCGGCGAGGCGTACATTCGCGGCCGCGCCGGTGAACGGTTCTGTGTGCGCAACAGCGGCGTTCATGCCGTTGTTGAGGGAGTCGGCGATCACGGGTGTGAATATATGACCGGCGGCCGCGTCGTCATCCTCGGTTCGGTTGGCAAAAACTTCGCCGCTGGCATGTCCGGGGGCATCGCTTACGTTCTCGCTGACGAAGACAGCTGGCAGCAAACCGCCAACCTTGAGCTCGTCTCGTTTGAGCGGCTCGAAGACGAGGAAGAAATTCGCGACGTGCGTCGGATGATCGAAAACCATTACCGCTATACGGGAAGCCCGCGGGCGGCGTTAGTGCTCGAAGAGTGGGATGCGTATGTCCGCCGGTTTGTCAAAGTCATTCCACACAACTACAAACTGATGGTGGAAACGATTCAAGCGCTCGAACAATCCGGGTTTTCGTATGATGAAGCTGCCTTGGCGGCGTTTGAAACGGTGGCGAAACGGAAAAAAGCGGCTGCCGTCGGTGTCCATGTGTTGCAAGCGGCCGCGAAATAAGGTCTTCCTTTCGGGCGGCTGTGGCATGGCGGCGCCGCTTTGGCCCCGCGGCCGCGCGGGGCTCGCTTTTTGACTGGCCTAACAGGCGGGAAGGCCGCATCGGGGAGAAGAGAGGNGCGAGCTCTTCTTCATACCGTTTATGGACTTCTCTATTTCCCGCCCATTTCAGCCTGAAATCATCCGTCGCCTTCTGCAAAGCCAGCAAAAACTCTGCCGAAAAGCAAGCGGCCGCGAAATAAGGTCTTCCTTTCGGGCGGCTGTGGCATGGCGGCGCCGCTTTGGCCCCGCGGCCGCGCGGGGCTCGCTTTTTGACTGGCCTAACAGGCGGGAAGGCCGCATCGGGGAGAAGAGAGGACGTGTACGGAAAGAAGGAGGGGGAACCATCGTGGGAAAAGCAACAGGGTTTATGGAATATGCACGCGAGGAGGAAAAAAAGCGCGACCCGCTTTCCCGTCTTGATGATTGGAAAGAATATACACAGCCGTTTTCGGAAGAGGTGCTGGCCCGCCAAGGCGCCCGCTGTATGGACTGTGGCACGCCGTTTTGTCATATGGGATTGGAGCTGAACGGCCTTACCTCGGGGTGTCCGGTGCACAACTTGATCCCAGAATGGAACGATTTGGTGTACCGAGGGCGCTGGAAAGAAGCGCTTGACCGACTTTTAAAGACCAATAATTTCCCGGAATTTACTGGACGCGTCTGTCCGGCGCCATGCGAAGGATCGTGCACGGTGGCCATTTCCGACCCAGCGGTTGCGATTAAAGGAATCGAACGGGCCATTATTGATAAAGGGTTTGCTGAAGGATGGGTGAAACCGCGCATCCCGAAGACGCGCACGGGGAAAAAGGTGGCCATCGTCGGCTCCGGCCCGGCCGGGTTGGCCTGCGCTGACCAACTCAACCAAGCCGGCCATTCGGTGACGGTGTATGAGCGGGCTGACCGCATCGGCGGCTTATTGATGTACGGCATTCCGAATATGAAGTTGGAAAAAGAAGTGGTCGAGCGGCGGGTGCGTCTGCTCGAAGAGGAAGGCATCACGTTTATTACGAACACCGAAGTCGTTTTCGGCCCAATTTTCATGGAACCATANGAAACCGGTTCAAAAAGGACGCCGAAAAATGGCTGACGAACTTCGTGCTCAGTACGACGCCGTCGTCTTGTGCATCGGTGCGCAAAAGCAGCGCGATTTGGCCATTGAAGGCCGGGAGCTTGAGGGGGTCCATTTTGCGATGGATTATTTGACCGGCGTGACGAAAAGTTTATTGGATTCGAATTTTGCCGACGGCCAGTTTATCGATGCCAAGGGAAAACGTGTCATCGTGATCGGGGGCGGCGACACGGGGGCCGACTGCGTGGCGACCGCGCTGCGCCAAGGCTGCAAAAGCGTCGTCCAGTTTGGCAAACACCCGGCTTTGCCGGACAAGCGCCCAGACAATAACCCTTGGCCGCAATATCCGCTCGTTTTCACGCTTGATTATGCGTATGAGGAAGCGAAGGCGAAATTTGGGGCAGACCCGCGTCAATATTGCATTCAAACGAAAAAAATCGTAGGCGACGAGCACGGCCGCGTGAAAGAGCTGCATACGATTCAAATGGAAAAAATCATTGATGAAAACGGCAAAGCGATCTTTAAAGAAATTCCGGGGACGGAACAAGTATGGCCGTGTGATTTGGTGTTTATCGCCATCGGGTTTGAAGGGCCAGAGCAGCCGTTGTTGAAGCAGTTTGGCGTTGAAACGATCAACAACAAAGTGAAAGCCCCATACGGCAAATATACAACAAACATCGAGGGCGTGTTTGCGGCTGGCGACGCCCGCCGCGGCCAAAGCCTGATCGTTTGGGCGATCCACGAGGGCCGGGGGGCGGCCCGTGAAGTGGACCGGTTCCTGATGGGAGAGACGAAGCTGCCGTCGTAACGGTTGTTTCCTCCTTAAAAAGTGTTGCTTTTTAAGGAGGATTTTTCTTTTGTTCATGAAAATATATTAAGTTATAATGAGGAACTTTCAATGTTTCCTTTTGGTTTGATCTCCGTACAAATCGACTTTGATATCCAGTGGTGGGCAACCGACTGATGCGGTTGTGAGGAAGCATCAACAAGGAGTGAGTCAGAGTGAACCGACGATTATGGATGATAGCGGCTGTCGGCGCGGTCTTTTTTTTGGCTGTTTGGGCAAGCGTGGCAGCCGGGGTGACAAAGGCGGCTGACGAAGGTGGGCTGCAGCTGTTTGATTCATGGCAATGGCTCGATCCGTTTACGTTTCTCGGCAATGGGAAAACAATAGGCATCATCAGTGTGATGCTTGTCATTGGTTTATGGTTTTTCCGCCGCGATGTCTATGGAATGGTGTTGGTTGTCGTCGCTGTTGGTGGGGGGTATGGCATCAACGAATGGATCAAGCATGTTGTGGGGCGGGAGCGCCCGCCGCATGCCGAGATCGGGGGGTTCAGTTTTCCGAGCGGCCACGCGATGATCGGGACGATTTACTTGCTGCTTTTAGCGTATTTTTTGGCGCAAACGCGCACCAAGCGTGGAGAACGGGCGGCCATTTACGGCGTGTTTGCGGCGCTGGCGCTCTTAACTGGCTTAAGCCGGTTAAGCTTGCAAGTGCATTATCCGTCTGATGTGCTTGGCGGGTTTGTGCTTGGCGGTGCTTACTTGGCGGCCTGTCTTGCTCTTTATCGGATGTGGATTCATCGAGGCGGCCGTTTGTAGCTGATCATCAAAAAATCATTTTTTGCCCCATGTTGATTTGATGATGAAGCCGATTCATCGGTTTGATTTAGCGTCTGATCTTGTCGAAAAGGAGAAGAAAATCTCTTTTTCTATACTATGACGTTGTGTGGGACAATGATACAATGGGGGAAAGGAGGTGAGAAACGATGAGCCAAGCCGAACTCGTGCAACTAATGGCTGAATTGCTTGACCAAAAGTTGAATCCGATCCACATGCGGCTCGATCGGATCGAAGGCGATGTCCGGGCCCTTCAAGAAGGACAAGCGCGTTTGGAAGGCGAGATCCAAGCGCTGAAAGAAGGACAGGCGCGCTTGGAAGGTGAAGTGCAGTTGTTGCAAGAGGGGCAAGCCCGCTTGGAACAGCGGCTTCACCGGGTGGAAGAGGATGTGCGCACATTAAAAGCGGACATGGACATGGTCAAAGGCGACGTGCAAACGTTGAAAGCGGACATGGACGCGGTCAAAGGTGACGTGCAAACGTTGAAAGCGGACATGGACGCGGTCAAAGGCGACGTGCAAACGTTGAAAGCGGACATGGACATGATCAAGGGCGACGTGCAAACGCTCAAAGAAGGGCAACAACGGCTTGAAGCGAAAGTTGAACGGGTCGAAGAAAAAGTTGACAACCTCGCAACAGAAATGCGGAGCCACTTTCGCCACATCGAGAACATGCTTCATAAGCATCAGGCCGCTCTTGATCTGGCTTCGCGCGAGTTCTCTTCCAAACAGGCATCCATCGATTATTTGATGAAAAAAGTGACAGAGCATGATATGGAAATTTTCCACTTAAAAAATTATCTCCAACCATAATGTTCTTCACCGCAACAAAGAAAAAAGTCTAAAAGGCCGGTGGTAACTAGGAAAATGCGATGGAATAAGGCGTGTTTTCACTGGTCTTCTAGACAGCTTTTTCAGCATATGCTTTATAGAGGAAAGATCTGAGTCACAGGGAGGAAGCGATATGGCGGCCCGGATCGTGAAAACGGGGTATGCGTTGGCGTTTTTGTGCATCATTGCCGGCATTGTGTATTTTTTTGCCGCCAACTGGCCGGGGATGGGGCGAGAGGTGAAAGTCGGAATCAGCATCGGCATGATGGCGGCATTTTACATCGCAAGCGCGGCGCTTTGGGGCCGCCATCGTTTCTTAGGGCGCTGGATGCTGATCGGCGGGGTGTTGTCATTTGGCATTGCGTTGGCGTTGCTTGGACAAATTTACAATTCGCATGCTGACAGTTATTGGCTGTTTCTTGCCTGGCTTGCGCCGACCGCTTTGTTGGCGCTGCTGACAAAAGAACGGGTGCTGTCCGTGATCGCGATTGGGTTGTTGCAGCTTGCGTGCTGGTTTTATTATTTTCCGTCCGCTTATCGGATTGAGTGGACGGAATGGTCGTCGTTTGGTTTGCTCTTATTGTTTGCAGCGATCAACGGCGTGCTGGTTGGTGTCAGCCGTACGCCGTTAGTCGCCCATCTCGCTTATATTGCCATGCAAGGTTGGCTGCTTGTGATTGACGTAACCGGTTTTTCCTATGGGCGCGACGCATGGTGGCCATACGTGTATACCGTGTTGCTCGCCGTGTTGCTTTATTATTTTCTTGTCATCGCCAAGCAGCGGCCGTACGTGTTGTTGACGAGTTTGTTTGCTGGACTGTTTTTGTTCATTCAATACATTCGCTTGCTCGCAGATCATTTTGAAACGTGGCTGCTTCTCATTGGGCTTATGGCGGCCGCTGCTGTGCTGTGCGGCGGCGTTGTGCTATTGCGGCGGGCTGGGCTGTTTTCAGCGGAGACGAAAGCTGGAAGGCGTTTTTTGGCGTCGTTTCAAGCGATTGTCACGCTTGCGGCTTCCGCGTTGGCCATACAAAGCCTGCTTGGCTTGTATTTCCTTTGGACAGAGTCATGGTCGCCTTACGTGCTCTTTTTCATTTCCATCTTTGGATTTGTCGTTCCCGCCTCATTTGGCCGGCGTTGGAATCCGGTCGTTCGTTATACACTGCTTGCTATTGGTTACGGGCTCGGGGTGGCGATGGCGTGGGAGGTCTCGCGGTCGACTCTGTTCCTCTATGCCATTGGGCTTGCGATTGGCGTCATCCGATCATCAGACAGCGGAGTGCGCCGGTTGACGACGGCGGCGCTGACGGTCTATTTAGGGATCGCCTTAAGTTCGGTGATGGATGACGGCCGGATGGTGTTGCTCACCTTGGCTTTGGTCAACGGCGGGTTGTATGCGTATGGCCGCTTTCGCGAAACGCCGTTTCTCACTCCGCTTGTCTTGGCGTTCGGCGCGCTTGGGATTGCGACAAGCGTTGATGTGTTTGCGGCTGATGGACTGTACGTGACGTTGAATATCGCCATGATTTTGGCGCTTGCCTTCTTTCTTTTCCGCGGTCGGCAACTGGAGCGGAAGACCGCTTGGGTGTACACAGCGCTTTATCTCGTGCTGAAATATTATGAACTCGCATGGAATTTGCTTCATAAATCGGTCAGTTTGCTGGCGGCGGGAGCGGTGTTGCTCGCATGGGCGGTATGGCTTGAGAAACGAAATGGCTTCACATGGAGGCTGGGCGTGCGCTGGGGGCGGCGCGTTTCGTTGTTGACGCTCATAGTCGTGATCGCTCAATTTTCATTTTTAGGTTATACCGTGTGGCAAAAAGAACGATTGTTGCGATATGGTGATGTAGTAAAGTTGGAACTTGAACCGTTGGATCCACGTTCCATGTTGCAAGGGGATTATATTCAGCTTCGGTACGATATTTCCACCATTCCGTCGCTTGACGGAAGCGGACGGGTGCAAGTCGGGCTGCGAAAAGGAGAGGACGGGGTGCACCGTTTGGCTGGCGTATATATGGTCAATGGGGAAAAAAGGCCGGGATACACGCCGCAACCGGGGGATGTGATCATCACCGGTACGTTTCACGGCCCGCAAGTCCTGTATGGCATTGAATCGTATTTCATTCCGGAAAAAACGGGGATGAAACGGCAAGAGAATGTTCGGTTTGCCTATGTGCGCGTGAGCGAAAACGGTGATGCGCTGCTCGAAGCGATCCGTGCTGAATAAGGATGGCGGGGGAAGCAGGAAAAACTACTCCCCCGCGTAACGATCCAGCACGCGGTCAACCGCGCTGCCGTATGTTTCGCCAAATAAATTTAGATGAACGAGCAAGTAAAACAGCTGGTAGAGTGGTTTTCGGCCATGATAATCAGCCGAGAGCGGCATAAGCTCGCGATAGCTCTCATAAAACCGGACTGGGAAGCCGCCAAACAGCTCGGTAAACGCGATCTCAAACTCATGATGGCCATATAAAACAGACGGATCGATCAAATACGGCACTCCGTCTGGTCCTGGAATCCAGTTGCCGCTCCATAAATCGCCATGCAAAAGCGACGGAAAACAGTCATCCGGGAGCCATTGGTCAAGCCGCTCGAGCAGCCATTCGAGACGTTTGCGCCGCTTGACGGGCAGGAGGCCTCTCTCCGCCGCTCGCGTTATTTGTGGTCTAAGGCGGGCGTCGCGGTAATAGTCGGTCCAGCGGCCGTACCAGCCGTTGCGCTGCGGCAGCATGCCGATATAGGTATCGCGGTCAAGCCCGAACGCCGGTCCGCGGCATTGATGGAGGCGGGCAAGGCCGCGGCCGAGCTGTTCGGCCGTCTGTTCCGTTTCTGTTCCTTCGATCCACTCCAAGACGAGCCAGCCCCAGCCGTCCGCTTCCCCGAAGCCGAAGGTATGCGGAACGTTGATGGCACGTGCTTGCCTGATCAGCTCGAGGCCCATCTGTTCGGCAGCGAAAAATCCACTCGGCGGGAAACGTTGCATTTTGATAAAGTACGTTTGTTTGCCGCTTTGGACGCGATAGACGTCATTGATGTCGCCGCCTGATACGCGGCGCCAATGGCGGATGTGGGAGTGGTCGCCGATCGATTCGAGCGCCATTTGCAACATCGTTTCTTTGGTCATGGATCCACCTCCGCCAACTGCTCATTGAGCTCGTTCAGCACTTCACCGATTTTTCGCTGATGGATGACAGCATCGGCGAGATCGTCCAGTTCCGTCGGTTCCCAATTGATGATCACGAGTTTAGCCCCACTCCGCTTGGCAACAAGCGGCAGCTGGTTGGCTGGGGATACCTGCAGAGAGGAGCCGAGCACAACGAACAAGTCCGCTTGGCGGGCCGCTTCCCACGCTTGATCGATGGCTTTCTCCGGCAGCGGCTCGCCAAACAGCACGACCGACGGGCGCAAAACTCCGCCGCATTCGCACGTCAACACACCGTGCAAATAGACAAAGCTGGGTTTTGACTCCCCGCACCGCTGACAATGGACGGTGCGGAGCGAGCCATGAAGTTCGATGACGCGTCGGCTTCCCGCTTCTTGGTGAAAGCCATCGACATTTTGCGTCACAATCGTTTGCACGATCCCGCGCCGCTCCCAATCGGCCAATAAGCGGTGTCCGTCATGCGGTTGGCATTGTTGCAAGGTGCGAATGCGATATTGGTAAAACTCGACGAACGATTCACGGCGATGGTACAGCGCATCGATGGTAGCGAGTTCGCTCGGGTTAAAACGCGCCCACAGCCCGGTGCGCGGCGAGCGGAAATCGGGCAGCCCGCTTTCGGTTGACATGCCGGCGCCGGTCAGCACGACGGTGTGGCGCGAGGCGGCCAGCCATGAGGTGATGGTCATTCTGTTTCCCTCCTTACTGTCGCAACCATAGCGACTCTCGTTTCTGCTGCTTCATACCTTTCCACCAATCATTTTACTTTTCCTTTTCACTCGTTTCCAGTATGATAGAAATGAAAGAAAAAAATGGACAAGGAGGCGGGAATCCATGAGCAAAAAAGTGCTGATCATCACGGGTGATGCTGTTGAGGCGCTTGAAGTATACTATCCGTATTACCGCTTGCTTGAAGAAGGTTATGAAGCGACGATTGCCGCGCCGAAGAAAAAGAAACTGCATACGGTCGTTCACGATTTTGCCGACTGGGATACGTACGTGGAAAAGCAAGGCTATTTGATCGACGCCCATGCATCGTTCGCCGAGGTTGACCCGGCGCAATACGACGGATTGGTCATTCCGGGCGGGCGCGCTCCGGAGTACATTCGCCTTGATGAGAACGTGCAGCGCATCGTTCGCCATTTCTTTGAGGCGAATAAGCCGATTGCCGCCATTTGCCACGCCTCGCTCATTTTTGAAACAATGCCGGATTTGCTGAAAGGACGGAGTTTGACAGCGTATATTGCCTGCAAGCCGGGGGTTGAGGCGCTAGGAGCGACGTATGTGTCTGACCATACAGTCCACGTTGACGGCAACCTCGTCTCCGCCCATGCGTGGCCGGATTTGCCGGCGTTTATGCGTGAGTTCCTTCGATTGCTCCAATAGCCAAAAAGCGGTCTCCCTTTGGGTGAGGGGAGACCGCTTGTGCATGCAACAGGGTTTTGGGTGCGGCGGGCGGCGCTGTTTTTCATGGCTAAAGGTTCCCGCTTGTGATGGCGGGTTTTATTTTTGATGATGCTGTCCGCCAAACGGCCCGGCCGTCATCCTGCGATATCCACTTGTTCCGTCTTCACTTTCGGCGCTTTTGTCGCCAAATAGACGCCGAACAAGACGATTGCGCCGCCGGCCAGCTGCAGGACGGATAGAGCACCGCCAAGCAAAAACGTGATCACAGCGGTAAATACGGCAATTAAGTTTAAATATACACCGGCATGGCTCGGACCGACTTTTTGCACTGAGATGTTCCAAAATAAGAAGGAAAGAATGGACGGAAACAAGCAAATATAGACCAATCCGGCGAGCCCAGCTGCACTTATGTGATCAGCTGGAAACGGATAAAAGAATGCGAACGGCCACAGCAGCAGCAAGCTAAAAAAAACGGAGCACGTTGTCGCTGTAATCGGTGGGACGGGTAGTTTTTTGCCGATGATCGAATAAAGCGCCCAGACGACACCGGCGGCGAGCATCATCAAATCACCGCGGTTGTAGTTCATTCGGAAGACGTGTGCTATATGCCCATCCGTTAAAATAAACAATACACCGGCCAGCGACAACAAAAAGCCGGCAATATTGGTTTTTGACAGCCGCTCCCGCAGCAGCGCATACGACAACACGACGATGATCGCCGGATTGAGCGAATTGACGATCGCTGCGTTCATCGGCGATGTATAGGCGAGCGCGCCGTATAAAAGCAAATTATAGCCGATGACGCCAAGAATTCCGGCTGCAGCGAGCGGCAGCCAATATTGTTTGATGATGTCCTGGTAGCGCGGCCGCTCAAGCCAGTACGATACGGGCGCCAACACGATAAAAGCGGCGCACCAACGGATCAACGTCAGCCAAAATGGGCCCGTTTCCGCAATGATGGACTTCCCGATGACGTAATTGCCGGCCCAAAACAAGTTGGCCAGCACGAGAAACAGCTTTTCTCTCATTCTTTTTCGCTCCTGTCTAGTTTTTCCTTTCTTTTACGTTTACTTCATTGCTGCTCTGATTTCCTTCTTGCATGTTGTTTTTCTGCCGTCAGCCACCCCTGTTGCTGTTTTGCCAACAGCGGAACATGAACGGTGGGAAGAAGGCTGCGCTGGCTCAGGACGCATGCTGTTTCACGTTCGGCGGAAAGATGCATGTGTTTGCCGAAAGGGGTGTACAATAAGGGTTGTCTTTTTCCGGTTCATAGGATAACATTTGTACCGTAAGATGATTTACTGATTTAAACAAAAATAGAGAAAAGGAAGGACGATTGTTATGGCATTACCAGGCGGGGCAGCGATGAACATTACGATTCGTCTCCAGTTCGAAAAAGATATCGTCTCGTTCAGCGATATCGCCGCCGCAATCGGCAAAGCGGGCGGGGACATTGTCGGAATTGACGTCATTTCATCAAGCAAAGTTCACACGGTGCGCGACATCACCGTCAGCGCCCTCGACACGAAGCAGTGCGATTTGATCATTGAGGCGCTGAAAAAAATTCGCGGTGTCAAAATCATCAACGTTTCCGACCGCACGTTTTTGATGCACATCGGGGGGAAAATTGAAACAAATTCAAAAATCCCAGTGAAAACGCGCGACGACTTGTCGCGGGTGTACACGCCGGGCGTGGCGCGCGTCTGCACGGCCATCGCTGAGGATCCGCGCAAGGCGTATTCGCTGACGATTAAACGGAATACGGTCGCCGTTGTCTCGGATGGCACGGCGGTGCTCGGGCTTGGCGACATCGGCCCGTATGCGGCGATGCCGGTCATGGAAGGGAAAGCGATGCTGTTTAAGGAATTTGCCGGAGTGGACGCGTTCCCGATTTGTTTGGATACGAAAGACACGGAAGAAATCATTCAAATTGTGAAAGCGATCGCCCCGGCGTTTGGCGGCATTAATCTCGAAGACATTTCCGCTCCGCGCTGCTTTGAGATTGAAAAGCGGTTGAAGGAAGAGCTTGACATCCCGGTGTTCCATGACGACCAACACGGCACGGCGGTCGTGCTCTTGGCCGGGTTGCTTAATGCGTTGAAAATCGTCGACAAAAAGCTCGAGGACATTAAAGTGGTTCTCACCGGCATTGGCGCCGCTGGCATCGCCTGCACGAAAATTTTGCTTGCGGCCGGCGTACGCAACATTATCGGGGTCGACCGCCACGGCGCCATCCATCGCGATGAAACGTATGAAAATCCGTATTGGCAAGAATATGCGCAAATCACGAACCCGGATAATCTGAAAGGAAGCTTGTCCGATGTCATCGCCGGCGCAGATGTGTTTATTGGCGTCTCAGCTCCCGGCATTTTAAAAGTGGAAGATGTGAAAAAAATGGCGCGCGACCCGATCGTGTTTGCGATGGCCAACCCGATTCCGGAAATTGATCCGGAGCTGGCCGAACCGTACGTGCGCGTTATGGCGACCGGACGTTCTGATTATCCGAACCAAATTAACAACGTCCTTTGCTTCCCGGGCATTTTCCGCGGGGCGCTCGACTGCCGGGCGAGAGAAATTAACGAGGAAATGAAGCTTGCCGCTGCGAAGGCGATTGCCTCTGTCGTGACGGAGGATGAATTGAACGAAACATACATCATCCCGAGCGTCTTCAACAGCAAAGTCGTTGAACGCGTCAGACAAGCGGTCATCGAAGCCGCTTACCGCACTGGGGTGGCGCGGAAGGACAATATCCCGGTTGGCGGATATACAGGGCAGTAAAGCAAGGAATGCGATGGAACCGACGGACGGCTTCCTTTATAGGGGAAGCCGTTTTTTTGGCTGCAGGAGCGGGTCTAACTGTGGCTGCGGCGGGCTAAATCTAGTTTAGGGATAGGAAATCAAGCGCTTAAGGGGCGAATGGCCGATGATCAATCAATATTTCCAAAAAATCAATGAACATCTGGAACTCGTTTTAAGCCATGAAAAGGACAATCTAAAAAAGGCCGCCCATATGGTAAGCGAAGCGATTCAAAACGGCGGAATCGTTCAGTTATTCGGATGCGGCCACTCCCATATTTTGACAGAGGAAGTGTTTTACCGGGCGGGAGGGCTTGTTCCGGTGAAACCGATCTTTGTCGAGCCGCTGATGCTTCACGAAGGGGCGGTGCGGTCGTCCATGTTGGAGAGAATGAATGATTTGGCACAAAATTTTATCAATCATGAGGATATCCGTCCTGAAGATGTGTTTTTTGTTTTGTCCACATCGGGGCGCAATCCTGTTCCGATTGATGTGGCGTTGGCAGCAAAGGAGAAAGGGGCGTACACGATCGCGATTACATCTTTGGAATATTCGAAGAGTCAACCGTCGCGGCATAAGAGCGGTCGGTTATTGTATGAAGTGGTGGACTTGGTGATTGACAATCATTGTGTGAGAGGAGACGCGATTTTAGCTCATCCGAATGTTTCCGTTCCATTTGCCCCTACTTCGACCGTGATCGGCAGCGCGATTTTAAACGCCGTTTTCGCCGAGGCGATTGTCCTCATGGCGGAAAATGGAATAGAACCGCCGATCTTTTTAAGCGGCAACATTGAGGGGGCGGACGAACATAACCGCCGATGGGTGGAGAAATATAAAGAACGCATTCCGGTGTTGGTTGAGGGGCATCAACTATCGCAATAGAAGAGGCGCTCTATAGCCAACCGCCATCCGTTCTTGCTAAAATAGTAGCAAACGATGAGACGGTGGGGGATGGAGATCGATGCGCTTTGACGAACGGGTGCGGCTGTATGCCGATAAGCTCCTCTTTTACAATTCAACGCCAACGATAACGACGGCGGCGTTCCAATGGAACAAGCCGTTTTCGGGCGTTTTTCGCGCGAATCTCAACGAGGAGCCGCTTGACTCGCTCGCGGCGGACGAATGCGGGACGTTTGCCGTCGAGGTGAAGCCGAATGAAGTGCAAACGGTGCTCGTTGTCGACTAGGAACGAAAAAGATCATGACAGAAGCTGGGGCTGATCGCCACCAGCTTCTTTTTTAAAACAAGAATGTGAATATCTCCCCTGTTTTGTAACACAGCTGTAACAATTGTTAAACGAAATGGTCCAAAAAAGAGGCTGTCAACTCCCTTTTTCCTAGAAAAATGTGGGTGGCTAGAATAATAGAGGGGAAAAAGGAAGGGCAGTTAGTGAAAGGATGCCGCTTCCAATCGTTGCAACTGCCGTGATGGGCAGCCAACTGGCAATGAAAACAAGCGCTTGTTTTTCCAGGTGTTGCCAGCCTGCGTTTTTTCCATTTTAGCCCAAAAATATTACAAAAAACCCGTGTTATAATGAGGGCGAAGGCAAGGGAACAACGAAACCGTTCCTCTTCGAATCTCATCGTGTAGGCATGACTGACGGACGCAATATCTCTGAAACTTTCAAATAGAGGATACAAGGAGGAATTCCGATGAAGAAAAAAATGGTAGCAACAATCGCAGCTTCGGTCGCACTCGCCGGCGCTTCGTTCGCGGCAACGAAAACGGAAGCAGCTGGGACGACGTGTCCGACAGCGAATGCGTATCAAGTAAAATATGTCAGCACAAACGTTCAAGATTTTGAGAAATGGCTGCAACAATACTTCCCGTTCGTGTCGTTCCAACCCGTAAAACCGGCAACACAACAACCGGCGGCAAAACAGCCAACGACAAAACCGCAGGCGCCGGCAACGGTCAAACAGCCAGCGACGAAACCGGCTGCGAATACGCCAGCACCGGCGAAAACGCCAGCGACGGCCCCAACAGCAGCACCGCAAAAAGCAACTGGCTTAAACGCCTATGAGCAACAAGTCGTTGAACTGACGAATAAAGAGCGGGCAAAATACGGCTTGCCGCCGCTTCAAGTTGACTTGGCCCTCAGCAAAGTCGCACGCGAAAAATCGCGCGATATGGCCGTGAACCACTACTTCTCGCACAACAGCCCGACGTACGGTTCTCCATTTGAGATGATGAAAAAATTCGGCATCTCGTACACGGCTGCCGGGGAAAACATCGCCAAAGGCCAACGCACACCACAGGAAGTCGTCAATGCGTGGATGAACAGTGAAGGCCACCGCGCGAACATTTTGAACAAAAACTTTACGCACATCGGCGTTGGTTTTGAAGAAAATGGATATATTTGGACGCAGCAATTCATCCGCAAGTAAGAGACAAAAGAAATGCAAGTCGAGGGTGTCCCAAAAGGATCGGGACACTTTTTTTATTATGTATATAGGCATGAAACAATATGTTGTGTTTGGTTTAAGGAAAAACACCCTTTTGGGTCAGCCCTTTTTTATTTGAAAAATATTTCTCCGATCCCCTATAAAAATATGATATAATTTCCAAAGAAATTCGAAAGACGAAAGATTAGGGGGACAGCGGATGCGAATACGCGATTGGGACCGCAACCTAAAAGTGCGCCTGTTTGGCGAGGCGCTCATGAATACGACCTTTTGGATGTTTTTTCCGTTTATATCGATTTATTTTGCCGATGCCTTTGGCAAAGAGACAGCGGGGTTGTTGTTGATTGTTTCGCAGTTGTTCTCGGTCATCACCAATTTAATGGGCGGCTATTGTGCTGATGTATTCGGACGCAAGCGGATGATGGTGTTATCCGCCTACGGACAGGGGGCGGCGTTTTTCGTTTTCGCCTTGGCCAGCTCCCCGTGGTGGTCGTCGCCGTTTGTTGGATTTCTTAGTTTTACGCTGGCTGGCATTTGCGGGTCATTTTATTGGCCGGCGAGCCAGGCGATGGTGTCCGATGTGGTTCCGGAGAAAGACCGGAGCGATGTGTTTGCTGTGTTTTACACATCCATCAATATTTCTGTTGTCATCGGCCCGACAATTGGCGGTCTTTTTTATGCTGAGCATCGGTTTGCCTTATTGCTTTTGGCGGCATGTTCATGTTTTGCGATGGCAACACTGCTCTCCAAAACGTTGCGTGAGACGGCGCCTCTAGCCGCAGCCGGCCAACAAAGGAGAGGGACATGGCAGTCTTTTTTGCGCACGCAGTTCAAGCAGTATGCCATCATTGTCCGCGACCGTGTCTTTTTCCTGTTTATCGTTGCTGGAGTGTTGGTGGCACAAACGTTTACACAGCTTGACTTGCTGATCCCGGTATATACAAAAGAAACGGTCGAAGCCGAAACATTGGCAGGATGGACGATTGACGGCGCGAGCGCCTTTAGTTGGCTCATTGCCGAAAACGGTCTGTTGGTCGCACTATGCACGGTGGCTGTGACGCGTTGGATGTCTCGCTACTCGGAGCGGCAGGCGTTTGTCGGTTCATCCGTCTTATACGGCATCTCGATGTGGCTGTTTAGTCAAACGTCTTCGCTGCTCGGATTGATCGCGGTCATGGCGCTGTTTACGCTGGCTGAGTTGATGACAGCTGGCTTGCAGCAGTCGTTCATTTCCCGCTTGGCTCCGGAGGCGATGCGCGGCCAATATTTTGCCGCCGCCAGTCTCCGTTTTACGATTGGGCGGATGTTGGCGCCGCTGTCGCTCGCCGCGGCGGAATGGATCGGCTATGCATGGACGTTTGTTGTCCTTGGGATGCTGGCGCTAGGAAGCGCGGCCTTATACGCCTGGATGTTTCAACAAGTCGGGCGGCGAATGGAGCGACCGAACGCTTCGTTTTCGCGATAATGGGCGGTGCAAACGGCTATCCGTTTTTCGCTCAGGCGGGTATAATAAAAAGCGCACCGTTGTTCGTGTAACATATATTCCCTGTCTCTGACATAAAGTGGAACTAGACAGCGAGAAGGAGAGGGGAAGCGCTCATGAAACCGCGCGTGTTCGAACCGGATGCCATTGAGGGGGAAACGGGAAGCCGCGGCGGTCAGAACGGCGCCGCGGCGTTGGCGCGCAGCGAAAAGAGGCAGCAGGCGCGCGTTTTGTCTCGGGAAAAGAGGAGAAAAAAGCAATACCGTCTCATCGGCTGGCTGCTTGTCGCCATCGTCGTTCTGTGGGGGGCGAGCACGCTTCTTTGGAGCGGGTATGGGGCGTTGAAGACGGCCGCGAGCCGAGAAATGGCCATTATGCGTTTAAAAGATGCGATCGAAGACCGCGATGTGGCCGCTTTGCAGGCGATGCTGCGGGTGACGGAGGAAAGCGTGCCGATCAACGAGAAAACGTTGGCGCCGTTGTTCGCGTATGTGGAACGGCACCCAGAAGCGTATAAACAGCTAGATCGGGAGTTTGCCCGCCAGCGCAAGAGCGGCCACGTGTATATTAAAGGATTGACATCTTACCCGCCGGTGTTTACGATTCATGTGTTTGAGGACCGGTATGTGTTTGAGCCAGCCCTCTATTTTCTCCATGTGCGCGTCGATGATCCGGAGGCGTCGCTTGTCGTCAATGGGGTGAAAACGGAAGAGGAGGCGACGAAAGACCCATTTGTCAAAAAAATCGGCCCGTATTTGCCGGGCGCGTACGCTGTGACCATCGTCCATTCGAACGGGAAAAAGAAAACCACCCGCGTCGAGCTGTTTGGCGGCGCTCGTGTCCATGAAGTCGACATCACGAAATGAACGAATAAGCAAATACCGCTTCCACGACGGCGGTAATGACAACATCTTGCGTCTGCACAGGCGGCGCTGATGAGGGAACGCTGAGAACAGCCGGACCGTATGGCGTCGGCCGGATCGATGACTGTTCTTTCAGTTCAATCGGCGTGTCATAAAGAGGCAAGCTGAGAGCGCGGGCGATGGCCAGCGCTTTTTCTTTGGCGTTTTTCACGGCCAACGCCAATGCCTGCTGGTAATAGGCTTGTTCGTTTGCTAGACGGAATTCCAAGCCGCGGGCGAGGTTTGCTCCATGGGCAACGGCCGCCTCGTAAATGGCGCCGGCTTTTTTAGGGTCGCGGACGGTGATTTCAAGCCAATGTTCGACTCCATAGCTGGATAATACGTCGGCTCCATTGTGATGTTCGTATTGGGGATAGATGGAAAACGCCGTCGTCTCCAAATCTTCTGTTTGCACGCCAAGCGCCTTGAGTGCTCCAATGACTGCGTCGGTGCGTTTCGCGTTGTCAGCAAGCGCTTCTTGAATATGGACGTGTTCGGTGCGCACCCCGAGCGCAATGAGGACGGTGTCTGGCTTGGCGATGACTGTCCCTTGGCCGGTGACGGTCAGTGCGGCGCGGGAGGCGGTTGGCGGTGTGGGGCGGTGCCAAGGCTGCATCGTGTTCCCTCCTTCTGCTGTTAGGCAGTTTTTTTGTCATCATCCGCCGCCTGCCAATAGTAGACGCGCGGCAGTCCGGCATAGCACCAATATTCTTTCAACAGCGAGATCGCGACAAAGGAGACAAGCTGCCAATTGATCGCTTTCATCCCGATTCCCCTTTCGATGGCCCTGTTACTATAGCCTATTCGAAACGGCCATTGTCCTATGCGCGCCGTCCAGTTGGCGATGAAACTTCTTTGGGCGCTTGTACGTATCATGGAATGGACATGCTATAATGAAAGAAAAGATAAAGAAGGAGAGGGACAATGAAGCAGCTGCTTCGTACGATATGGCGTTGGTTTGTCTCATGGAACGCAGGGGTCATCGTCGCGGTGATCGTATTCATCACTGCTGATTTTCGCTTTTGGCCTTCGATTTTATCCGGAATGGGGGCGATGTGGGGGGTGTCCGCCATCATGAAAAGGCGGCATCATCGCCTGCCGGCTGATGTGTCCGCTGAGGAGCTTGTCTACGTTCGCAGCCAGCTTGGCGAAGCGCGCGCGTTATGGAAGCGGCTGCGCCGCGCTCGCTATCGGCTTCGTTCTGTGGTGATGTGGCAAACGGTTTCCCGGTTGAGTGCCATCGTCGATCGAATCATTCGCGCCATCGAGCAACAACCACATCAACTGCGCCTCGCCCAGCCATTTTTCTTAAACGAATGGCCGACGGCGGTGGAGATGGTGGAGAAATACGTTTATTTGGCGCAGCAGCCGGTGCAAAGCGCCGATATGGCAAAAGCGTTGCAGGAGACGGAAAGAGTGCTTGACGAGCTGACTTCAGCGGCTGAACGGCAGTTGCTTGAGGTGTTATCGAACGACATCTGGTCGCTGCAAACGGAAGCGAAATGGCTCGAGCGATCGCTCCGACAATCGGATGGGCTTCGTCTGCCGCTGTCAAAGAAAGGAGAATGACGATGGACGAACGGAATCACGGGATGGAATCGACGGATTGGCTGCAAGGGCTGGAACGGACAAGTTCCCTTGATGAGCTGCTTGCAAAGCCGTTTTCTTCGCCGGCCGAATCGCGGCTCAAGGAGGAAGAAAAGCCGGCGCGCGCGCTTGATGCGTTGAAGCCTGAGCATCGGGAAAAAGCGCTTGCGCTCGCCAAACAAATCGACCCGGCCAACCATCAGGCCGTCTTGCAATACGGTGTGGCGGCGCAAGCCGAGCTGTCGAAGTTTTCTCATGCGATTTTGCATCATGTGCAAACGAAAGACGCTGGGCCGGTCGGCGAAGTGATCAGCGAACTGATGGCCAAAATTAAGGAGGTCAACCCCGATGACCTAATGCCGGCGAAAAAAGGGTGGCTGTCCCGCTTGTTCGGCGCAGTGGCCAAGCCGCTGCAAGAGATGGTGGCGAAATACCAAAAAATCGGCGTTGAAATTGACAAAATCGCTGATCGGCTTGAGAAGCACCGGCATTTGTTGCTTCGCGACATCATGATGCTTGAGACGCTCTATGAAAAAAACAAAGACTATTTTGAAGCGCTCAATATTTATATTGCGGCAGCGGAATACAAACTCGAAGAGCTGCGGACGAAGACGATTCCAGAAAAGCAAGCGGAAGCGGAGCGCTCCGGCGACCAAATGGCATGGCAGGATGTACAGGATTTGCGGCAGTTTGCCGAGCGGCTTGAGAAGCGGGTGCATGACCTAAAGCTCAGCCGGCAAGTGACGATTCAAACGGCACCGCAAATCCGCATGATTCAGCATATGAACGAAACGCTTGTCGAGCGGATTCAATCGTCGATTTTGCATGCCATCCCCCTTTGGAAAAATCAAGTCGTGATTGCCTTGACGCTGTTTCGGCAGCAAAGGGCGGCTGCGGCGCAAAAGCAGGTCGCCGAAACGACGAATGAGCTGTTATTGCGCAATTCGGAGATGTTAAAAACAAACAGCATCGAAATCGCCAAGGAAAACGAGCGTGGCTTGGTTGATATCGAAACGTTGAAGCGAACACAAGAAAATTTGATCGCTACGCTCGAAGAAACGTTGAAAATCCAAGCGGAAGGCCGCTTAAAACGGCAGCAGGCCGAACGCGAGCTGGCGGCGATGGAAGCGGAATTGAAACAGACGCTGCTTGCGCTGAAGCGACCGGAGCAATAAGGGCGGATAGGAGATCGTCCTGTTTCGGCTTGCGGCCAAACGTCCGATGGATCCGCCCATGGCTGTAGAAGAAAGCGCCGAAAAACCAAAGATCCTCATGCGAAACGGGTGTCTAGCGAACGAGAAGACACCCGTTTTTTCGTTCGCCATCTGTGTTATGATTTCCCAATTGAAGCTCCCCCACTTCCCTTTTGTACAGGGCGCAACCCAAAACGAAGTGGAGATGCAGCCATTGAATGTTCCAAACAAAGGTGGAGTCATTCACGTTGAAGCCCTGTTTGGAAGGAAGGAGAAGCGGCTGGCGTCTCAGACTGCAGCCGCCAACATTTGTTCCTCCTTCATAGGATGGGGGGATGGGGAGGCTCTTGATGATGCTGTTCATCCTCTTGTTCCGCTCGTTCACGATCGTTGCCGTCCGGGCGGGCGGCGCGGACATCAAACTCTTCTGCCGCCTCCGTTTGCCATTGGCGGCCGATGAGCGGGGCGTCTTTTTCACCGTGCTCGACAGTGACAAATCGCAGCACATAGGCGTGAAACAGCAATTCTCCGAACGCTGTAAGCAGAGCAGAGAAAAACGCCGCGTTTAATATGGCGGCGCCGGCGATGTCATAAAACGCGCCGATGCCGATCCATACCGCCACAAACACAAGTCCAAAGTCGGCAATCGTCGCTGAGACGTTGCCAAGGCGCCGCAGAACGTACAAGTCGCCGAGCGCATAGGCGACAAGCGTCAGCCAAAGGCTGAACCATAAAATCTCTGCCGATGAAATGCGCAAAAACAGCGGTAAAATGGCAAACATCACCGTGGCGGTCAGCAAATATTTCAGCACTAACGCAAGCAAATGTCTCATTGGGATTCGCCGCCTTTATTCTGCTGGATGGTTTGGACCTTCTAGTTTTTTATCGCCGCATCCCGGCTGTTTTTCCCTGTCTTTGTCCGGTTGCTGCTTTTTTTGTTGCTGTTCAACGCTGTCGTTTCGTGTTGGCTTTCTAGATCGGAAGAGCGTCGTGTAGGGAAANGTTCTGTTCGAAAAAATGAGCCGAAAATAAAATCTCTGCCGATGAAATGCGCAAAAACAGCGGTAAAATGGCAAACATCACCGTGGCGGTCAGCAAATATTTCAGCACTAACGCAAGCAAATGTCTCATTGGGATTCGCCGCCTTTATTCTGCTGGATGGTTTGGACCTTCTAGTTTTTTATCGCCGCATCCCGGCTGTTTTTCCCTGTCTTTGTCCGGTTGCTGCTTTTTTTGTTGCTGTTCAACGCTGTCGTTTCGTGTTGGCTTTCTCATCGGGGCTATCATCCTCTCTTGATCGTTGTTTATTCGTTAGTTTGCCACGTTTGCCTTTCTATATGCATTCATCATCCATAAACTTCCTCTGTTCATTTTTCGCTCTTGTTTTCACACTAATCACGAAACAGCATTCATGTAGGAGGAATGGTGGATGACGAAAAAGAAACGGCCCGTTGCGATTGCGGGGCAGCAATACGATCCGGCAGATGGCGGGGACGAGTCGTTTGTGTATGAGGCGCTCTCTGAGACGCGCGAACAGGTAAGCGATGTGTATGCAGAAGGAACGATTGAGGCGGCAGTGAATCAAGAAAATGGTTCGAACATCCCCCTTTCGCAGTAGTAAGAAACGTCAAGGAGCTGTTCCTTGGCGTTTTGGTTTATGTTTGTGAAACGGGAGGGGAAAAAGGAAAGAAAAACAGTTCGTACTTTCCCCCATCGTCGTCTATACTAGTAGTGCGCACGGCGATTCACCGATATAAGGGGGATGATCATCGTGAGATGGCAGCGGGCTTTATTGGCGTTGCTCAAAGAGCGGAAAGACCATTCCATCGCGTTGGCGATCGACACATCAAACCGTCCGGAGCGGCCAATGCTCATTCAAAACATTGTGAAGCTGTTTGAAAAGCTGCGTCCGGATACGCTGCTCGTCCAAGCGGATTTTAAAATTCGCGATGTCTCTCCGGTTGGCGTGGCGACGATTAAATATTTCAAGCACGGGAAATCGTCGTACACCGAAGTGTTGGAATGGGCCGCTGCGCAAAAAATCGATACGTTGTTTTACATCACCGATGTAACCGGCTATTTTTATGAAGAACTCGAAGTCGACTATGAAGTGTTTTGGCTTGTGCCGGACGATTATATGCCGCGCGTGCCGTTTGGCAAGCCCATTCGTGTGGCGTAACACTGTGAGGAATGCCCCTCGTGATGAGGGGCATTCTTTTTTTGTTAAGAAATTTAACAAACTTTTTGTGTTTGAAACCGATTGCAACCAAAAACACGCGTTGCTTTTGGTTGGTTTATGTTATATATTATGACATATAAAAGGGATGATAAATGACAAAAGGGGGATGCGTAAAATGGATGAAAAAACGTTGACGCTTGGGCTGGATGCACTCTGGGTCATGCTTTCGGCGGTGCTCGTCATCGGCATGCAGGCAGGGTTTGCTTTGCTTGAGGCCGGATCAACGCGCATGAAAAACTCCGGGCATGTGGCTGGCAAACAAATTTTAAGCTTTGCCATCGCCTCATTGGCGTTTTGGGCGTTCGGCTTTGCGATTACGTTTGGGGCTGGGAATAGCTTCATCGGGACGGAAGGATGGTTTTTAAAAGAAGGAAAAGGAACGTTTGACTCGTTGTCGTGGGCGAATGTGCCGCTCGAGCTCAAATTTTTATTCCAGCTCGGCTTTGCCGGCGTGTCGCTGGCCATCGCTTGGGGCGGCTTCGCTGAGCGGGCGAAACTGTCTGTTTATTTTCTTTTCGGCACGATTTTTACGATCGCCATTTACCCGGTGATCGGCCATTGGGTGTGGGGCGGCGGCTGGCTTGGAAAAATGGGAATGCAAGATTTCGCCGGTTCGACCGTTGTTCACTTGCAAGGAGCGATTGCGGCGCTCGTGGCTACAATTTTGCTTGGGCCGCGCATCGGCAAGTTCAATAAAGATAAGACTCCAAACGTCATTCCTGGGCATAACCAAGTATATACGGTCATTGGCGGATTGATTTTATGGATCGGCTGGTTCGGCTTTAACGCTGGCAGCACGATGGCGGTTGGCGACGGATTTTTCGGCTATGTCGCGCTGACGACGAATTTGGCCGCCGCGGCGGGAGCGATCGCCGCGATTGTGACGGCGAAAATTTTGGTCGGCAAAGCGGACATTCCAGCGATGGTCAACGGCGTGCTCGCGGCTTTGGTTGCCATTACCGCCGCGTGCGCGTTCGTCGAACCGTGGGCGGCGGTTGTGATCGGTGCAGTGGCGGGGTCGTTTACGTTCTGGACATCCATCTACTTTGAACGCAAAGGGATTGACGATCCGATTTATGCTTTTTCCGTCCATGGTGTCGCTGGCATTATTGGCACGATTTCAACCGGGTTTTTCGCCTCGCCGCGTTTAGTCGAGATCACGGGCATCGGGAAGGCTGGACTGTTTTACGGCGGCGGATTTGATCAGCTGATTGTGCAAACGGTCGGGGTGCTCGGCGCTGCGGTGTATGTCGCTGCTGTTTCGTTTGTCATCTTATATGCCCTGAAGAAAACGATCGGGCTGCGTGTCACGGCGGAACAAGAAATTTCAGGTCTTGATATTAGCGAGCACGGTTCTTATGGCTATCCGGAACAGCTCGATCCGGCGTATCAGCCCAAGACCCTCGCCCAGCAGTAGCCAGGAGGGGAAAGGTGATGGAATCGTTGGCGGCAAAGGTGGTCGAGCGGCTAAACCGAGCCGAGTCGGCCGCCGAACTTCGTTTTTGCCACGATGAACTGGCGCGCGAACTGCGGCGCTGTCTAGCACCTGAACAAATGAAGCAGCTTGCAGGCGACGTCGTTTGTGTGCATGAAGCCATCCTTCGCCGCGCGTTCTTCCTTGCGGAGCGGGAGACGATGAAACGGTCGGTCGGCATTCGTCCCCCGGCGTGGTGCTGGTATGTGATGGGAAGCATCGGCCGGTGTGAGCCGACGATTTGGACGGACCAGGACCACGGCATTTTATTCGACTGTCCTGAGGAAGAGGAGGCGGCTTGTTATGAATTCATCCGCCATATGGCGGCGGTTGGGGTGGACATGTTGCATGAGGCCGGCTATCCGTACTGCTCCGGTTACGTGATGGCGACGAACAAGCGGTGGGCGCAGTCGGTCCGCGGTTGGGAGCAACAACTTTCTTCCTATTTAGACAGCGGGTGGCCGAACGACATTCGTTTTTTGTTGATTGCAATGGATATGCGGCCTCTTTATGGGGAAGCAGAATTGGCTGAGAAGGCAAGAAAGGCGCTGTTTGCGGCGGTGGCCAAACGGCCGCCGCTGTTGGCGCGCATGGGCGAGCACGTTCAATTTCCTCCGGTTCCGCTCGGTTGGCTGGGCAACGTGCAAACGGAGCGATGGGGGCCGTACAGCGGGGCCGTTCATATGAAACAAAGCGGCTACGTGCAACTCACTAACGCTCTGAAATGGTTGGCCTGTTTTGCGCACGTCCCGACGGCGGGCACAGCCGAGCGGCGGCGGGCGCTTGAAGCGAATGGCGTATTGACGGCGCCGCTTTCCGACGCCGTTTGCGAGGCGCTTTCTGTTTACTATTCGATTCGCCTTAAGTACAGCACTGAGGCGGGGGACGGACGTGAATATGTGTTATGGCGGGCGCTTGAGCGGACGGAACAAAAGCAGCTGAAACAAGCGATGCGCACCGCAAAACGGTTGCAGCGCTTTGTCGCCCGGCGGGTGGCTAACATTCATGCATGAGCGGCACCGGTTTTGGCAACGGGCGCTCCGCTTGTTGTCGCTCGGCGTTCCGCGCGAGGCATCATCCGCCTTATTTGGGCATGACCATTCGCTGCAACAGGAAACATGGCTTCGCTCGCTGCAAAAGGAAAAACAGCACATCATCGATTGGCATGACCGTTTGACTGACATCCCGTTTGTCATCATCGATATGGAAACGACCGGCTTTTCCCCGGAGCAAGGCGATGAAATTTTGGCCATGGCGGCAGCGAAAACGGTTGGAGGAGTCGTGACGGATGCGTACATGACGCTCGTCAAGCCGGAAAAGCCGATTCCGGAACATATTTCCGCCTTGACCGGGATTGAGGCGAAGGATGTGGTGTTCGCTCCGCCGCTTGCCGAGGCGCTGCGCACGTTTGTGCCGTTTATTGCCGCCGGCGTCTTAATTGGCTATCATATCGGCCATGATTTGGCGTTTTTGCGCCATGCCCTTTGGCGCCATTATCGGCAAAAATGGAGCGGACGATTTCTTGACTTGCAGCCGATGATGACGCTGATCGGCCATTCGTGCCCGACGTTTGACGATGCGTTAGCTTGTTACGGCATCCGTTGCCCGCGCCGCCATACGGCGGATGGCGATGTAGAAGCCATGGTGAAGCTATGGGCGATCTTGCTCGGCGAACTGCATGAGCTCGGCATCGAAACATTGCACGACTTGTATGCCGCGCTCAGCCGTCATTGAGCTTCCAAGCGGGGAGGTTTCCGAGCGGGAAACGGCCGGTCTGAATAGAAAAAGCGCCGAAGTCGGCGCTTTTTTGTCGATATTAGAGTGGTTTCGTCGGTGTCGGTTCGGCGTAACCTTCTTTATATTTTTCATCGATCATGCGACGGATGTCTTTCACCGATTTCCCGTCTTCATAAGCGGCAATCGACTCAGCGGCGATCTCTAGGCAGACGCCGCATTTTGTCGCGTGGTCATCCCAAACGACTGCTCCGTCTTGTTTATTTTCATGGACGAAACAGTCGTAATTGTTTTGATGGCCCGCTGCTTCACCGCAGCCGCAATAGCACGGGATGTTCTCAAGAAGTTCGCGGTGCTCAGCGGCTTGTTGGTACAACACAGCCATGTCTTCTTCGAATGCACCTAAAAAGCTTGGCAAATGCTCAACCGATTTCGTTGTCTCACGAATATCGCCAGCAGCGGTTTTCGTCATATGCGAATGGCTTTGTTCTTGGCTGCTGTCATCGGCACAGCCTGACAATAGAACGCTAAGCGACAACAGGCATGCTGCGATCTGTGTCGGACGTTTCAATCTTCTTCTCCCTTTCTCTCCTTATTTCATAGTTTGAATGTATCACACTTTGCGCCAGGCGGCAACGGACTTGCTGTCAGGCGTGCTCTTGCCTGGCATGGGAATATTCTTTTTTCAGCTTTTTCCCCACCATTGAAAAATAAAGGATAAACACAACAAGCAAAAACGCTGCATCAGCCGCATATAATGTCCGAAATCCGAACGAAGTCATCAGCACACCGGTAAGAAACGATCCGGCGCTGATTCCAACGTCGAACACCGATAAAAACGTGCCGAGAGAAGAAGAACTGCGCGACAAAGGGCCTGATTGAATCGCCATCGTCTGTAAAATTGGAAACAAATTCCCCCATCCCATTCCGATGAGCGCGGCGCTCAACAGATACACTGCCGCTGTTTTCGCCATGCTTAACAAAAGCAGCCCAATCGCAAACGATGCTGTGCAAAATACAACGAGCGCTTTCGGACCGCGTGCGTCAAACCACCTTCCGGTAAACGGGCGCGAAACAAGCAGCACGGCGGCATAAATCACGAAAAATAAGTTGCCGCTCTCTCCGAAATGAAGCGATTGGGCATAAACCGACACAAACGATAGCACAGGGGCGTACGCCAAGGCAAACAGTGCGCCGATCAGCGCCAGCGGGAGAACGGAAGGTTCAATCATCTGCTTCAGCGAGAATCGGAGTTGCCGCTTTGCAGCCGGCCGCTTCACTTGTTGCGCCGCCAAGCGGATCAATAAGAAGGAAAGGAGAGAAGCGATAGTACATCCGAGCGCGAACACGAGCATCCAAAATGCCCCAAGACGTTCGAGCGAAAAGAGTCCGAAAAACGGTCCGGCTACCATAGCGAGATTCGAAGATAATACAAAATAACCCATTCCTTCCCCTTGCCGCGACAGCGGAACGATATGAGCAACGATCGCGCCGGCTACCATTGTTGCAACACCGAATCCTAAGCCGTGCAAAAAGCGGACAGCAAGCAGGCTAGCGGGATTATCGGAAAATAAGTATAATAAGGAAGAGATAACAAACATGATGATGGACCATTTTAGCATCGGTAATTTCCCGTAGCGCTCGATCAATGGATGGGCGACAAAGCGAACAATAATGGCCGCCGTTAAAAAAACAGCCGATACGAGTCCGGACAGCGACTCATCGATGTGCAAGTCATGTATGGCGTAAATCGGCATGGTGACTAAAAGAAAGTAATAGTTCGTAAACAGAAAAAAATTGCAAAGAAAAAGACTGATAAAGTTTTTCGTCCATAATGGTTCTGATTGGCTCATGAGTCAAGATCCTTTCTTTGTAAAAAATGAAAAACAGCAGGAGAAGCGGCATATGCCGCTTCCGCCTGCATTCGATGAATGTTTCGTATCATATTTATGATAGTACTTCTGACTTGATTTTTCTAGTTGTATGCTCGTAGTTATACAAAAAGTCGGCTGCCTCGTAATCTTGCGGTGTCCGCTGTTTGAAAATCGTGTTGCGCAATAAAATCGTGATCGGATCGGCGGCGTGGAGAATTTCTCCCCATGTCCGGGCGCTTTGTTGCACCCGAGCCGTGCGTGGAATCCGTTCTTTTTGATAAGCGAAAAATGCTTGTTCATAATCGTTTGGATATTGTTTGAACATGTCCGCCAAATAGGAAGCATCCTCAAGCGCTTGACAGCCGCCTTGGGCTAAATATTGAAGCATCGCATGAGCGGCGTCGCCAAGCAAGGTGACTTTTCCTTTTGTCCAGTTATCCATCGGCAGGCGATCATACATCGGCCAGCGGAACTGGCGGTTAATGAAGGATAGAGCGCGCCATACTTTCGGATGGCTGCCTTGGAAACGCTGTTCCATTTCATCCGGTGTTCCCCAGTCGTCACTGCCTTCTTTGTAACGATACGATTTAAACACGACGACTTGGTTATATAGCTGCTTGCTTCGAACCGGATATTGGACAAGGTGCAAGTATGGCCCAATCCACATGATGACATCGTCGAGCTCGAGATTATCTGTTTCTATTTCCTCGATCGGAATGGTGCCGCGGTAGGCGACATATTCGGAACAGACCGGTTCATCATCCGCAAAATATTTGCGGATGTTTGAACGGATCCCATCGGCGCCGATGACCGCGTCGGCAGTAAATGTGTCCCCGCTTTCGCTTTTAACGGTAACACCTTCGCCGTTTTGTTCCACGGAAACAATGGTTTGATTATTGACAAACGTTACTTTTCCCGTCTGGGCGCACGCTTCAAACAAAATGCGATGCAAGTCGGCACGGTGCAAGACGATGTACGGATGCCCGTAGCGTTTCAGGAATGCGTCCCCTAGATCCATTGTGCTTAACTCTTCACCTGTGTAAACATCTTTTAACACAAGCCGTTTTGGAAAGACGGCGACTTTTTGAATTTCATTCATTACGCCAAAACGTTTCAACACAGCCGTGGCGTTTGGCGCCAATTGAATTCCGGCGCCGACTTCGCCGAATTCCGGCGCCCGTTCTAACACCATTGATGTTTTTCCGTTTTCGGCGGCGGCTAAAGCCGCAGCCAAGCCGCCAATTCCGCCGCCGACGATGATCAAATCCGTTTTTGCCATGATGAAAACCTCCTATCTTCATGGTGAGTGATTATCCAAGAACAGGTGTAAATTCCCCAGTCACCGTTTGATGACCGTTGTTGTTTTCAAATGCCTCTTCGCGTTCCAAGCCGAACTTCTCGAGAATCGGCAAGTCGTTTGTCGAGAATAGGTAGCTGTCTTCTTCGGCCACATGTTCATGCCACGCCCAGTTCGGCACGACGAAGAAGTCGCCTTTTTCCCAGTCGAAGCGGACGCCGTTGATGATCGTATACCCCGATCCTTCAAAGACGTGATAGATGGATGCATGCGTATGGCGATGGGCTTTTGTGTGGAAGCCTTTCGGCAATTTTTGCATCCAGGAGGCGATCGTCGGGCAGGCCGTTTCGCCGGTTGACGGGTTAATATACTCGACCGCGTACCCGTCGTACGGATCGGGTTCAAAGCGGCTCAGCCCTTCTAACGCCTCATGTGTCCGCTTCCATTTATACGCGGCCAGCGGTGCTTTTTTCGGATAACGGTCGGAAATTGGGCGCACCATTCCGCCTTCATAGCGCTGTGCCGAGTAGTTGTCCGGCACTTCCGGCTCTTGGAGCCGTTCCGGATACGGATCGAAGAACGTGCCTCCCAAAAAATAGATGGTCGGAATATCCAAGCAGTCCATCCAGATCATCGGTTTTGTGCCCGGGTGGCCATGGCCGTGCCAAAAGCCGTTCGGCGTCGTCAGGAAGTCGCCGCGCTCCATGAAAATGCGTTCCCCTTGCACGATCGTGTAGGCGCCTTCTCCTTCCATCACAAAACGGAGTGCGTTTTGTACGTGACGGTGGGAAGGGGCGGTTTCGCCCGGCAAGATCAGCTGGACGGCCGCATACAACGTTTGGGTCGTCGATGCCCAACCCCACGGTTTTCGGTAGTTCAAGCCCGGGTTTTGCAAGTAGATGGCGCGCCGCTCGCCGCCGCGGTCCGGCGTGAAAATTTGCGTTGCTTCCATCAACTTTTTCTCAAGCAGGCTGTATTTCCATAAGTACGCCTGAGCATGCGGTTCCGGCTGGTGTTTCATCAAATCCGGAATGGCATGCCAAAGCGGGCCTAAATGGTATCGTTCGATATCGCGGTTAAAATCAAGAACGTCTTGGTCTTGTAAAAAGCTCCATTTTTCCGCCATGCAGATGTCCCTCCTTTAGTGGGTTTTGTTCCATTTGCGGACGTTGCGCTCGATTTGGCTAAGGTGCTTTTGGACGTGCTCCACAATCAAATGATCGATAATGAATTGCAGCGGTTGGCCGTTAAATTTGGGGTTCCGGCTTGGCGCGACAACGGACAAGTCATGTTCATCGAGCTGTTGGAACAAATGCTCCACCGCAGCCGGAATCGTTTTCAATTGCGCCAACAATTCTGCCGTAGACAAAGCATTGACATGCGTTTCGGCGACAGCGGCCAGCCGGGTTTCATCCGTGAGCCCGCGCCCCCATGTGACGGAGGCATCGTGCTTAATCCGTTTGATTTCCTCAATCCAGTACGGAATCGCTTCGTTTAAATGGGAGAGGATTTGTGCAACCGACCACTCATCCGCCGACGGTTTCCAGCGGATCAGTTCTTCAGAAAGAGATTGCACGAGTTCGGCAATGTTGTCGATCGTTTCTTTGACCGTTGCGGTTGAAGATTGTAAGAGTGCTTTCGTCATGACGGCATCTCCACCTTTTTCACCCGATTTTCCAATGCACCGATCTTATCGACCTCGATGCGGACGACATCCCCGTCTTTTAAGAACACTTGCGGATTGCGAGCCACGCCGACGCCGCCCGGAGTGCCGGTGAGAATGACATCGCCTGGTTCGAGCGTCATTAAACCGGATAAAAATTCAACGAGATACGGAACAGTAAACACTAAATTGGCGGTATTGGAGCGCTGGCGCTCTTCACCGTTGACAAATAAGGCGATGCCCAGCCCTGACGGGTCGGTGAGTTCATCGGATGTGACAAGCCATGGCCCCATCGGTGCGCTGCCATCGACCGTTTTTCCTTGCAGCCATTGCAGAGTGCGCCGCTGCAAGTCACGATATGTGACGTCATTGACAATCGTATAGCCGGCGACATAGTCAAGCGCTTCAGCTTGCGACACATTGCGAGCCCGCTTGCCGATCACAAACGCGAACTCCGCTTCATAGTCGAGCTGCTCGGAAATCGGATAGAACGGGATGTCGTCTTCCGGGCCGATGACTGTATTGGCGAATTTGGCGAATACGACAGGATAAGACGGGATTTCCCGACCCATTTCCAAAATATGCTCCCGGTAGTTATGGCCGACGCAAATCATTTTCCCAGGGGTGGGAACAGGGGCGTTCAGTTTCACTTCTTCCCGTTTGAACACAAGTGGGACATCGCTGTCATGGGAAAGGGCGAATTCCACCGCCTGTTTCGCATAGTTCATGCTTTCTTCGCCGCCTTGTAAAAAGCCAACGATATCATTTGGGACGTAGGCGTCGGCGATTTGTTGGGCGCGCAATTTGCCTTCGGCGCGCAATTTCTCAACAAACGCGCAGTGAAGATCAATGATGTAACCGCTTTCCACCACCCCGATACGGGTGAAGCCATCCTTCGTAAACGTAATAAGTTTCATCGTTCAACTTCCTTTCGCTTATCATCTAGTGGGCATTCCATTCTTTTAATTCATAGATTGCTTCGTTCGGGTCGTTCATCGGATCGCGGCGCACGATCGCTTCCGCTTCGCTGTATGAAGAACATTGCAAAATGTAGGCGCCGCCTGTTTGGTCAGTGAACGCCCCAGCGGAAACGAGTGTGCCGGACTCCCGCAAACCAGCTAAAAAATCACGGTGGGCGGGAAGAGTGCGTCCAGTAAAGTGCTCCGTTCTGCGAATAAAGACGAGATATTTGTTCAAGTCACGCCCCCCTCTCTTATGTTCACTATTTGATAACAATGTTATCTATTTATAGAATATTTTAATGTTTGTAGTATTGTCAATATTTATTTTCAAAAAAATGAAAAAACCAAAAACAAATCAACAAACATTGATTTTTTCACATGCGGCTGTTACATTCGTTAAAGAGGAAAAGAAAAAAAGGGGAACGACGATGGTGAAAACGGAAAAGAGTGCGAATGTCATTCAGTCGCTGCAAGTTGGCATGAATATTATTGATATTGTCGCTACGCAAAACCGGCCGTTAAAATTCACGGAAATTCAAGAATTATCGGGGATTACGAAAAGCAATTTATATAAATACTTAAATACATTGACCATGCTCGACTTATTGTATCGCGATAAGAAGAACGGCACGTATTCGCTCGGCGGAAAGTTCATGGAATATTGTGCAGCGGCGTTAGGGGATCGGAATGTAATCGGAAAGATTACACCGTATTTGCGTGAAATCAGCGCCCGCACGTCCCAAACCGCCTTGCTTGCGCTTTGGACTTATGACGGGCCAGTCATTGTCGATATATGCAGCGCCAACTATGGACTGAATATTGGGGCGCAAGTAGGAACGAAACTTCCACTCTTGTCGGCGACAGGAAAAGTGTTCGCGGCGTTTAAAGATGAAAGCGACCCACAAGTAAAAGAGTGGAAGCAAAAAGAGTTGAACAAGTTAGCGAATGAACGCCGCCAGCAGTTGGAGAAAGAGATCGAAAACATTAAACACCGCCTTTTCTCCCGTGCATTAGAACCGTTAGTGAAACATGTTTCGTCGTTTAGCGTCCCGATTTTCGATTTCCAACGCGACCTTGTCGGTGCAGTGACCGTTGTCGGATTCACCGAACAAATCCCGCAGACGGCGGAAGAGGGAGTGGGAAAATATATTATGGACGCTGTGCTTGAGATTTCCAAATCGTTTGGATTTGTTGCCGGTTAGCTGTGAAAAGCTAGCCGGTTTTTTTAATAATCAACTATAAGAAATATTAAAAATGTTTTGACATGAAATATGGGAGTGTTATATAGTGAATATAGTTCTCTATTTATATAAATAATCAAAGGGTGGTGAAAGGAAGGGAAGCGACCGAAGGGAGGTCATGCCGCCGAATCGCGGACATTTTATGCATTATGGCAGGGGAAAGGTTCCATATTTATGAAAGCGATTCCGATGTGCAACACGAAAAAGGGGTGGGGGTCTTGCAAACGGTTCATTTAGAACAAATCATCCATGCAAGTAAATTTAACCGTTTTCATTTTTGGCTCGTCGCTTTATGTTTTCTCATTATTTTGTTTGATGGGTATGATTTAGTCGTTTACGGAACCGTGGTGCCGGTATTGATTAAAGAGTGGCAGTTAAGCCCGGTTGAGGCGGGGGCGATCGGCAGCTACGGATTGTTTGGGATGGTATTTGGGGCTGTTTTATTGGGGATGATGGCCGACCGGTACGGAAGAAAGCCGGCAATTATTCTTTCCTTATTCTTGTTTAGCTTTTTTACGATGCTTTGTGGGTTCGCGGACAATCCAACGATATTTTCTGTGTATCGCTTTCTCGCCGGCCTTGGGCTCGGGGGGATTATGCCGAACATTACTGCGCTATTGACCGATTATGCGCCGGCACGGTTGAAAAGTTTATTGGTCACGGTTGTGTTATGCGGCTATTCGGTCGGCGGCATGCTGGCGCCGGTGTTTGGCATGACGCTGATGCCGGTGTTTGGCTGGGAAGCGGTGTTTTGGGTAGCCGGTATAGGGCTGTTGTTTATCCCACTCGTCTATCAGTATGTCCCGGAAACAGCCGCACGTCTTGTGCAAACCGGAAACAAAAAAGAAATCATCCGCGTGATGGCAAAAGTGAATCCGGAAGTGACTTTGTCAGAAAGAGACGAGTTCATGATAGACCACCAGGCGGGGGCGAAAGTGCCGGTTGTAGAGCTGTTTAGACAAAAGCGCGCATTCAGCACGATTCTGTTTTGGACAACCTATTTTATGAGTCTATTAATGGTATACGGTTTAAATACGTGGCTGCCGAACTTAATGATCAAAGCCGGATACGGCTTGAACTCTAGCTTGGCTTTTTTGATGATTTTACAAGGAGGTTCCATTGTCGGGGCGATTACGATCGCCCGCTTAAGCAGCACATATGATTTGAAGAAAATGCTTTCCTTTATGTACGCTATCGGCGCCGTGGCAATGACACTGCTTGGGATGGGCGGAAATGTACTGTACATTTATGTGCTTGTCGCCATCGCTGGAGCCAGCTCGGTTGGAGCGCAGCATTTGATCCAAGCCTACGTTTCTCAATATTATCCGCCCTCTATCCGTTCCACCGCGCTCGGCACGGCATCGGGAATGGGACGCTTCGGCGGCATGTTCGGACCGATGATCGGAGGATGGCTGTTATCGATGGCACTGCCGACTCAAGTGAATTTTCTCGCCTTCGCCATCCCAGGAGTGATCGCCGCCGCCGCGCTAGCGATGGTGCCGGCTCGATTGGCGTATAGCGGCGGGGGTGAGGATGCGCACAGTGAACATCAATTAAAGGCGAACGCATAGTCTTTCGACGTGCTTTTACACAAGTAACCACAACTAATTTTGAGGAGTATGGAGGGGAGTTCGTTTGATGAAAAGGATGCTGCACGTATTGGCTATCGCTTTTGTGGTCTTTTTGGCTGCTTGCAGCAATGACAATAGTGAAACAAATGGGAAAAATGGTGAAGCAACATATGTATTTAAGCTCGGACATGTGACGCAGGAGTCGCACGTTTGGCATCAGACGGCGTTGAAATTTGGCGAAGAGCTTGAAAAGTTATCAAACGGGAGAATGAAGCTGCAAATTTATCCAGCTTCCCAGCTAGGACAAGAAAAAGATATGGTTCAACAGTTGGAAACCGGATCGTTAGATTTTGGATTTTTGACAAATGCTTATATGAGTACGCGTGAACAGTCGCTAAATGCCTGGTTTATGCCATTTGTGTTTTCGAATTTGGAGGAAGCGGCTAAGATGAGGGGATCAGCTGTTGCCAATGAGATGTTAAAAGAGCTAGAGTCGCAAGGATTGATCGGCTTTGACTTTATTTTCGCTGGAAATCGTCATGTTTTGATGAAGGACGGTTTTGTCAACTCACCTAATGATGTAAAAGGAAAGAAAATACGGATTATCGGCAGCCCAGTTATGCAAGATTTCTGGAAGGAAATCGGCGCCGGGCCGACTGCCATGCCGCTGTCTGAAGTGTACACCTCGCTGCAAACAGGGGTGATCGACGGGGTGGATATCGATTTAGACGCCTTAGTGACAGAAAAGTATTATGAAAATGCGAAATATTTAACCATCACAAACCAGATGACATTTCCGGCAGTTGTCGTTATGAGCAAGCAAAAGTTTGATAGCCTCTCTCTTGAAGATCAAGAAATCGTCAAAAAAGCGATTCAAGCAGCATGTGATTGGGGGGTGAATGAAGCGATCGCAAGGGAGACAAAAAATCTAGAAACATTAAAATCAGCGGGTGTGCAAGTTCATCAACTAGAGCAGCTAGGCGATTTTGAAAAGGTAGCCAAGAAGATACAAGAGAAGTACGCGAATGAATCACCAGTGATTAAAAAATTTTTAGAAGAGGCTTTGCAAAAATAAACGAAATAAGAAGAAGTAGGGATTTCTTTTAAAGTGGAAATCCCTACTTTGGTTGTCATTGGAAAGTAGTTTTTTGTCTTAGACAGGGGGGGATAGCAATGGAGTTTATTCATCGATTAAGCAATGCCGTTTATGCGATTGAAAAAGTGTTGGCGATCATTTTATGCGTGATTATGCTTATCTCATTGTCATTAGGGGTGGTTTATCGGTACTTGCTTAGTTCACCGTTGACATGGTCAGAGGAAGTTTCTATTTTTTCATTAGTATGGCTCACGTTTATCGGGGGCAGTATGAGTATTAAAAGAAAAGAGTATGCGGCGGTTACGATTGTGATGGACAAGTTGCAAGACAGAGTTAGAAAGAGATTGCTAAGTTTAAGTTTCCTTATTGTATTTGTTTTTGTGCTATATATTTTCTATTTGGCGATTTTATGGGTCTCATCACCAACGATCATGTTGCAGTATTCGAATGCCATGCGGTTGCCAATGATTATTCCGTATTTGAGTGTGCCAGTGAGTTTTTTGTTTATGGTGATTCATTCTCTTGACTTATTTCTTAGTCAAGGCTTTCAAAAGAGAGGGGAAGAATAGGAATGGTTGTTGCATCACTCATTTTTATTATCCTATTGCTATTGCAAGTCCCCATTTCGTTCGTATTAGGAATCACAACGATCATATATATTCTTTTGTCAGGAAACGCGGGGTTGTTGGCCACTGCTCCGCAACGTTTGTATTCGGGGCTTGAAAATTATGGGTTGCTGGCGATTCCACTTTTTATGATGGCCGGCGAGTTGATGAACTCCGGCGGCATTACAAAACGGTTGATTGATTTTTCTAAAACGCTGGTCGGCCATTTCCGTGGTGGATTAGCTTATGTCAATGTGATTTCCAATATGTTGTTAGCCTCAATTATTGGTTCAGCGACTGCCCAAATCGCCATGATGAGTAAAGTGATGGTTCCTTCCATGGAAAAAGAAGGATATTCTCGGGAGTTTAGCGCGTCGACTACCGCGGCGGCTGGATTGCTAGGCCCAATTATCCCCCCGAGTATGTTATTTATTATTTACGGCGTGGCATCTGGGGCTTCGATTGGCGACATGTTCTTGGCTGGCATTACGCCTGGGATTTTGCTCGGCGTCGCTTTTGCTCTTTTGATTGCATATGTCGGGTTCAAACAACAATGGCCGACACACCAACGGGCGCCATTCGTTGCAGTGGGAAAGTCGTTTTTCAATGTCATTCCTGCCTTACTTGTCCCGATCATTATTATTGCAGGGATTTTAAGCGGGGCGTTTACGCCGACTGAATCGGCAGCTGTTGCCTGTGTTGTAGCGCTTATTGTAGGGGTGATGTACAAAGAATTGAAATGGAAACATATCCCTTATATTATGATTAATACTGCTGTGTCGACGGCAACAATTACGATGTTAATTGCCATGGCCAACTTGTTTGGCTGGATGCTTTCGTTTGAACAAATCCCGCAGTCTATCGCAACATGGATGACATCATTAACGGACAATCCGTGGGTGTTTCTATTCATCGTTAATATTTTTCTGTTAATCGTGGGAATGTTTATGGACGGCATTGCAGCCCTGATTATTTTAGTACCTGTATTCGCTCCGTTGTTAGCAAGTTATGGTATTGACCCGATTCACTTTGGAATTATTATTTGCATCAACTTAACGATTGGATTGTTGACTCCCCCCGTTGGAGCAGGTTTATATATTGCCTCGGCCCTTAGCAATGTGAAGTTGGAGTTGTTAACAAAGGCTATTTTGCCGTTTTTAGCGGTTTCGATTGCCACACTGTTTGTGATTACCTATTGGCCGCAAATGGTTCTATGGATCCCCAACGCCTTAAAATGAGGGGATGTAAGGCGACAGAAGCCAACAAAAAAGCTGTGCAAACGGAGCACGTTTAGTGCTCCGTCTTGTACAGCTTCATTTAGTTTGCCATTATTGTTCCTGCAAGAAATATTTCTCAATATCGTCGAGCATCAGATGGGCAGCGAGCACACCGCCAGCCGTGTTCCAAATCGTGTCGCTCACTTTGTACACTTTGCCTTGTTTCGCGACATTTAAGTTTTGGAAGAGCGGGTCGTTGATCCATTCTTTTTCGATTTCGCTTGCTTTGCCGTCGCCGGTTTCATATGTAAAGTAGAACAAGATATCGCCATCCATGGCTGGGATGCGTTCTTTCGTCACGCCGGTTTCCGCAAAGTCGTTTACGTTTTGCGATTCCGGGCGGGCGAAGCCGAGTTGGTCTAAAATGACGCCGGAGAACGAGTCTTTATGGTAAATGCGCACGTCGCCGGCCATAAAGCGGATGATCGATACTTTCATCTTCAGCTTGTCACCGAGTTTTGCTTTTAAGTCTTCGATGCGCTTGTCGTATTCAGCGATGACTTGCTTTCCTTTCTCTTCTTTGTTCACGGCTTTCGCATAGAGCATGAAGTTGTCTTTCCAGTTGCCGCGCAGCGTTTCCGCAAACACAGTCGGAGCGATTTGTTTCAGTTGCTCGTAAATTTTTTCATGGCGCATTTTGTTTCCGATGATTAAGTCTGGTTTTAACGCGGCGATCGCTTCCACGTTTGGCTCCGATTCGAGACCGAGCTCTTTGACGCCATCCATTTGGTCTTTAATGTGGTCGTACCACGGATCGCCCGTCCACGATTTGACCGCGCCGACCGGCTTCACGCCTAGCGCGAGCAGCGCTTCCGTTCCTTCGTTCGTTAAAATGACGACCCGTTTTGGCGTCCCTTTGATTTCTGTTGTTTCCATGGCGTGTTCGACCGTATAGCTTCCTTCAGATTTCGGTTCCTTGTTTTCCGCCGGCTCGGCCGTTTCTTCCTGTTTTCCGCCGCAGCCGGCAAGAAGAAGGAGAGAAAGGATGAAGGCGGACAGAAGAGTGAGATGTTTCCGTTTCACAGTGAAATCCCCCTTTATTGTTGATAATGAGTTTCATTTACGCTAATATCATAAATAACAGCGATAATCATTGTCAATAAAAAATGAAAAAATCATGAGAATATCATAAAAAAGATGGTGAAAAATATTGACGATGAGAGTCATTATCAAATAGACTTAACGTATAGATATAGAATGAATGAAGCAAGGGAGATCGCGGGGGAATGTTCGCAACAAACCGTCAAAAAATGATTGGCCTCATCGGTTTGCTGATAGTGCTGCTTGCCGCCATGTGGATGAGCATCGTTTGTGGATATACCGACACGAGTTGGCGGCAGGCGGTGGCGGCTCTTATCGACAATAACGGATCGAACGCCCATTTAGTCGTGGCGACGGTTCGGCTGCCGCGAGCGTTGATTGCGGCTGCCGTTGGCGCCAGCTTGGCGATGGCCGGAGCGCTCATGCAAGCGCTGACGCGAAACCCGCTCGCTTCGCCAGGCATTTTTGGCATTAACGCCGGGGCCGGTTTTTTCATTGTTGTGATGGTCACCTTTTTTTCCATTTNTTTTCGGCGTTGTTTTCAGCTTGGCGATGGCCGGAGCGCTCATGCAAGCGCTGACGCGAAACCCGCTCGCTTCGCCAGGCATTTTTGGCATTAACGCCGGGGCCGGTTTTTTCATTGTTGTGATGGTCACCTTTTTTTCCATTTCTTCATTGCAAATGTTGTCATGGATCGCGTTTATTGGGGCGGCGGCCGCGGCGGCGATCGTGTTTGTGATCAGCGCCGCAGGGAAAGACGGGCTGACGCCGCTCAAAATGACGCTTGCCGGCACGGCGGTCGCGGCTTTATTTGCCTCGCTGACGCAAGGGATGCTGGCGATGAATGAAAAAGCGCTTGAAGAAGTGCTCTTTTGGCTGGCCGGGTCGGTCGCCGGCCGGAAGCTCGAGCTGTTGGCAGCCGTCTTTCCGTATTTGGCCGCCGCCTGGCTTGGGTCCATGCTGCTGGCGCGCCATGTCAACATCTTAATGATGGGAGACGATGTAGCGAAAGGGCTCGGGCAGCGGACAACCTTCATTAAAGCGGCCGCCGCTCTCTTAGTTGTCCTGCTCGCCGGCGGTTCGGTCGCTGTTGCCGGTCCGATCGGCTTTATCGGCATCATGGTGCCGCATATGGCGCGGGCGCTGGCCGGCGTCGACCACCGCTGGCTGCTTCCGTATTGCGCCTTGCTTGGCGGGATTTTGCTTCTTATGGCCGATATTGGGGCGCGCTACGTTCTGATGCCGCGCGAAGTGCCGGTCGGCATCGTCACCGCCTTGCTCGGCGTTCCATTTTTCATCTACATTGCCCGCAGGGGGATCGCCGCAAAATGAAAAAATACATCACGGTCCGAATGGGAAAACACATCTCGTTTTTCTATGACAAAAAAGCTGTTGCGGTGCTCGCCGCGCTCATAGCAGCGGCCGTCTTACTTTTCCTGATCAGCATTGGCAGCGGCGAAATGCGCATGTCCCCGCTTGAGGCCGCTGCCGCGCTGTTCGGATACGGAGAGGAAATTCATCAGACGGTGATTGTGACGTTCCGCCTGCCGCGTGTGCTTGTCGCTTGGTTGGCCGGAATGGCGCTGGCTGCCGCGGGTGCCATTTTGCAAGGAATGGTGCGCAATCCGCTCGCTTCGCCGGATGTGCTCGGCATCACCGGCGGAGCGGCGGCCGCGGTCGTTGGCTTTTTGGCGCTGTTTAGCGATGAAAACAACTCTTTGACCGTCAGCATCCACTGGCTGCCGCTTGCCGCCTTTCTCGGCGCAGCGGCCGCTGCTTGGCTCGTGTATATGCTGGCGTGGAAAAACGGCCTCGCCCCGCTTCGGCTCGTGCTTGTCGGCATCGGCGTTTCTGCGCTCATGCAGGCGTTGACGACACTGTTGATGATCACAGGACCCATCTATCGGGCGAGCCAGGCAAACGTGTGGATTACGGGCAGTGTGTATGGAGCTTCTTGGCAGCACGTTTCGCTCATGGCGCCATGGGTCATCGGACTGCTCCTTGTGGCGATATTGGCCGCGCGGCATGTCAATGTGCAGGAGCTGGGCGATGAGCTGGCGATTGGGCTTGGCGGCGCGGTCGAACGGCAACGGCTAGGACTTGTTTTGCTTAGCACCGCGCTCACCGGCGGCGCGGTCGCTTTCGCCGGCGGCATCGGCTTTGTCGGGCTGATGGCGCCGCATATGGCGCGCCGCCTTGTCGGTTCGGCGTTTGGCGCTCTTCTTCCGACCGCTGCGCTGTTAGGCGGTGTGTTCGTCATGGGGGCGGATTTGGCTGGGCGGCTGCTTTTGGCGCCGACGGAAATTCCGGCTGGAGTGTTTACCGCGGCGATTGGAGCACCGTATTTCATTTATTTATTGTACCGAAGTCGGAAATTATAAGGAGGGATGCGCATGCATGGGTTGCAGGCGAAAGAGTTGACGCTATCCTATGGCGAGGCGATCGTTATTGACCGTTTAGACTTGACGATTCCAAAAGGAAAAATCACGGTGTTCATCGGCGCGAACGGCTGCGGCAAGTCGACGTTGCTGCGCGCCTTGGCCCGGCTGCTAAAACCAACAAGCGGCGCTGTGCTGCTGGATGGAAAAGAAATCGCCAAACAGCCGACAAAAGAAATCGCCCGCCGGCTCGCCATTTTGCCGCAGTCGCCTATGGCTCCGGAAGGACTGACCGTGTTGCAACTTGTGAAGCAAGGGCGCTACCCGTATCAAACGTGGTTCAAGCAATGGAGTGACGAAGATGAGCGGGCGGTTGTGCGGGCCCTAGAGGCAACTGGACTCGCCGAATTCGCCGAGCGGCCGGTCGATTCGCTTTCCGGCGGACAGCGCCAACGCGCATGGATCGCCATGACATTAGCGCAAGAAACAGACATCATTTTGCTTGACGAGCCGACGACGTATTTGGATCTCGCGCATCAAATTGACATTTTAGATTTATTGTTTGAGCTGAATGAAAAAGAACGGCGGACGATCGTCATGGTGCTTCACGATTTGAATTTAGCGTGCCGTTACGCCCATCATCTCGTCGCCATTCGCGATAAAACGGTGTATGCCGAAGGAAAGCCGGAAGACGTCATTTCCCGCCAGCTCGTGAAAGATGTGTTCCAAATGGATTGCCAAATCACGTACGATCCGATCTTTGGCACCCCGCTTTGCATTCCGTATGGGAAAGGACGGCGAATTTTACAGAAAGAAGGCGTATCGTGATGAGACTGCGTGAAGACGAAATGAAAACGTTGGAAACGTACCGTTTTTCAAGCGGGGCGGCTGATGTCTCGTCGTCGATGTTGTTTGCTTGGCTGCTTCATGACGACGGGCAGCTCGCGAAGTATGTCGCGCACGTCCGCACCGAGATGGGAGCGGCAAATGACGCCGTTGCGGCGTCGATGCTCGTCAAACGATTAAGCTTTTTGGCACCGATGGCGCTATACGCCATGTCGGTATGGAACAAGCGGCTTGTGCTCGATCCTGGACGAATTTGGCTTGACACGGACGGCGAAGGGGAGATGTGGATGCCGCGGTTTCGCTTTGAGCCGCCGGAAGCGGAGGCGTGCGGCATTGAGCGCAGCCGCTGGCGCGAGCAAGTCGTTCGCGACGTGTTCGCCGGCTTGTTCGCTCCGCTCATCGCTCGGTTGCGGCGTCTGACGCGCATATCGCCGCTCGTCTTATGGGAAAATGTCGCGATTTACGTGTATTGGGTATATGAACGTTGGCTTGAGGATGAGTCGCTTGCCCCGGTCGCCGACCGGCTGCGCGATGATTTCCGCTTCCTTATTCATGAAGCCGACGGCCGCCTGTTTGGACAAAAAGACAACCCACTTCGCCGCTTTTTTAAAGGAGCAAGCGGCATGCAGCGGACGACGTGCTGCCTGTACGTGCACACAAAAGGAGGGACGTGCTGCCAAACGTGTCCCACTCGCGCCCGCCAGCGGCAAACCGGGTGACCGGAAGGCCGCCGGTGGGCAGTTCCATATTTTTGACAAAATGTTTGCGAAATTTGTTGATTTTTGCCGTGATTTTCGTGAAAATGGAAGTGTGGACATCGCTTATTTTGGTGAAACGGCGAGGTAGCAATTGCATGGACAAATATACGGCCTTTTTCCATCACTTCACAGAAGCAGTGGTCATCTTGAATTTGCAAGGCGTGATCATTTACAACAATCCGGCTTTTGCCGGCTTGGCGCTGAGTGAAGAAGAACAGAGGACGCTGTCCGTCGAAGGACGGGCGTTGGTTGAACGGGTGAAACAGCGCCCGGCTGCCTTTCGCTGGGAGTTGCTTGACGGCTTATTGGTTGCAGGCGTGTCGCCGATCATCGGTGAAAACGGACAGACGGCCGCCGTCTTATGCGTTCTTCGCCGCCAAGCGGAGGAGAGCGGCCTGCAAGCGCGGCTTGCCGAAGCGGAACGGCGTCTGCAGCTGATTGTTGAGCATTCGAACGATTACGTGTTGATTTTTTCTCCCAATCGTGAGTTGTCATACATTCCGCCGTCATGGAAGCGAAAAACAAACAATTTTCGGCGGCATTTTATCGGCATGGCNGGAGAGCGGCCTGCAAGCGCGGCTTGCCGAAGCGGAACGGCGTCTGCAGCTGATTGTTGAGCATTCGAACGATTACGTGTTGATTTTTTCTCCCAATCGTGAGTTGTCATACATTCCGCCGTCATGGAAGCGAAAAACAAACAAGCGCCTTCCAGTGTCATACGAAGAGGTGCTGACATTTGTCCACCCTGATGACGCCCCGGTCGTGGCACAAAAATTGGCTGAGCTGTACGATACATACGAGACGCAATCCGCCGAATTTCGCAAGCAAGGCGAGAAAGGCGAATGGGTTTGGATGGAGGCGCAAGGGAAGGCGATCATCGATGAAGCGGGGACGCTCGATTGCGTCATTGTGACCGTGAAAAACATCAGCGAGCGGAAGCGGTACGAAGAAAAGCTGCGCCAACTTGCCTATTTCGATTCGCTCACGGGCATCGCCAACCGCAGCTATTTCGAGTGGCATATTCATGAGCTGATCGCGAGTCAGACGCCGTTTGCTCTTTGTTATTTGGATTTTGACAAATTCAAATGGATCAACGATCATTTTTCCCATCAAGCCGGCGATTACTTTTTGCGCGAGGCGGTCAAGCGCGTCGAGCGGGCGTTGCGTCCCGGCGACTTTTTTGCCCGCATCGGCGGTGATGAGTTTGTTCTCTTGCTGCCGAACATAACGAAAACAGAGATGACCGCCTTGGCGGAACAGCTTGTCAGTTCGTTTCACGAGCCGTTTTATTACGAAAAACAGCTGATTCAATCAACATTGTCGATCGGCATCGCTTTTTTCCCGAAAGACAGCGATCGGATCGAGCAAGTGATGAAATATGCCGATCAAGCGTTGTACGAAGTGAAAGAGCGGGGGCGGAACGGCTATGCCTTTTACCGGCCGACCGAGCATCGGCATGCGGTGATCGAGCAAGATTTGCCGTTTGCCATTATGCGCGGGCAGTTGTATTTATGCTATCAGCCGAAAGTGCAACTTGCTAAAGGAAAGGCGATGGGGGTTGAGGCGCTTTTGCGCTGGCGTCATCCGTCGCTCGGTGAAATTCCGCCGCTCGATTTCATTCCGTTGGCGGAGGAAAGCGGGTTTATTTTTGAAATTACATTATGGGTGTTGGAACAGGCGTCCCGTCAAGTGAAAGAGTGGGAAAGAAAATTTCCGGGCCTCAAGCTCGCAGTCAACTTGTCGCCGTTTTTGCTCAATCGTCCGGAGCTCATCGAGCATGTGAAGCGCATTTTGCGGGAGACGGGGCTTTCGCCCGATCGGCTCATTTTGGAAGTGACCGAAAGCGGACTGATGGAAAACATCGAAACAGGGCAGCACATTTTAACCGAATTGCAACGTCTCGGTGTGCAGGCGGCGATCGATGACTTTGGAACCGGTTTTTCATCATTGGCTTACATCCGCAATTTGCCAGTGTCGCTGTTGAAAATCGACCGCAGTTTCATTGAAGGCATTGCGGAAAACTCGAAAGATGCAACGATTGTTGATACGATCATTCATTTAGCAAAAAGCCTGGATATTGAAGTATTGGCCGAAGGGGTGGAGAGTGAATCGCAAGTGGCGCTTCTTTCGCAAATGCATTGCGACTATGCACAAGGGTTTTACTTCAGCCGCTCGCTCGAAGCGGAAAAGTTGCAGCAATGGCTTGAGGAGTACAACCGCACGGCTTGCAATGGGCCTTCGTCATAAGTCGGTCATTTCCACTCATGAGTTTCCTCGGCTTGCCGCAAACTACACTTGATGACTAGGCAAGAGGAGGAAAAACCATGGAATTTGCGCCAAGAAGCGTTGTGATCGAGGAGTTCATCGACACGCTCGAGCCGATGATGGAAGCCTATGGACTCGACCAAGTCGGCATTTTTGAAGAGCATGGTGAAGGCAATCGCTATTATGTCGGCTATACGATCAACAAAGACGATGAGATGATCACCATTCACATGCCGTTTGTAAAAAACGAACGCGGTGAACTGGCGCTTGAGAAGCAGGAATGGACCGTTCGAAAAGACGGTCGGGAGAAAAAAGGCTTTCATTCGCTGCAAGAGGCGATGGAGGAAGTGATTCATTCATGATAAGCGGCCGGGCTCGGCCGCTTTTTCGCCATCGAAAGGGAGAGGAGCATGATTGCGGAACTTCACATAGCAGACGACGAAACGGCCGTTAAGGTGCTGCACCTACAGCGGCGCGCGTATACGATCGAGGCGCAGATCATCGGCAGCACGGCGCTCCCGCCGCTTCACGATACGATCGCTTCTCTGCAACGATGCGGCGAGCGCTTTTTCGGCTATTTTCAAGGGGAACGACTCGTTGGGGCGATCGCTTGCAAGCGGAATGGGAAGACGCTTCGCCTTTGCCGGCTGATGGTCGATCCGGATTGTTTCCGCCAAGGGATCGCCAGCGCGTTGCTCGACTTTGTCATCAAGCAAGAGCCGTCGATAAGCGAGATCGTCGTGACGACCGGAAGCGGCAACGCGCCGGCCATTCGCTTTTACGAACGCCATGGGTTTCGTGCCATCGAGCGCATCGAAACGCCGGAAAGAATCGAGTTAACGAAACTCGTGAAACGAAGCGGATGACACGCGGGTACGAGTTTCCGGTTGTGTATGATGCCGATTTTGGCCATACAGATCCAATGGCAGTGTTGCCAAAAGGCATTCAAGCAGAGATGAAAACGGACAAAAGCGGATCTGTTGCGTTTCGCTTGCCTGAGCGGGCGGTTGAATGAGAGGTAGATTAATAGAGAGGAGACATGAGGGAAGACATGGCGACAACCTTGTATTTGACCAGACATGGGGAAACGAAGTGGAACGTCGAAAGGCGGATGCAAGGCTGGCAAGACTCGCCGCTCACGGAAAAAGGGCGGCAAGACGCCATGCGGCTTGGAAAGCGGCTTGAAGCGGTGGAATTGGCCGCGATTTACACAAGCACAAGCGGCCGGGCGCTTGAGACGGCGGAGATTGTCCGCGGCGGGCGGCTCATTCCGATCTATCAAGACGAGCGGCTGCGCGAGATTCATCTTGGCGATTGGGAAGGAAAGACGCATGACGAGATTCGGCAAATGGATCCGATCGCGTTCGACCATTTTTGGAACGCGCCCCATCTGTACGCTCCACAGCGAGGCGAGCGGTTTTGTGACGTGCAGCAGCGGGCGCTTGAAGCGGTGCAGAGCATCGTTGATCGGCACGAGGGAGAAACGGTGTTAATCGTCACTCACGGCGTCGTGCTGAAAACGCTCATGGCGGCGTTCAAAGACACGCCGCTTGACCACCTGTGGTCGCCGCCGTATATGTACGGCACGAGTGTGACGATCATTGAAGTTGACGGTGGGACGTTTCACGTGGCCGTTGAAGGAGATGTGTCACATATTGAGGAAGTAAGGGAAGTATAGCGCTGAATAATTGATTAAGACAGGAAGGACGGACGCTTGACCGTTGCCCGTCTTTTTTTTTTTTTTGTGAAACAACAGCTTCTTAAATATAGGTCATAACGATCCATCGCAACAATGTTGGATGGCTGACTCCATTGTTACGTAGGGGTTGCGGCTATGAAAACGGAGATGTCTATGCATCATCATCCGTTTTTTGTTTGTCTGTCGATCGCTATTTCATTTTTCGCTTCGTTTTTGACATTGTTTATCCTGTTTGTTGCCTGCCGTGTAAAGAACGATCAGTTTTTAAAAAAGGCGGTTCGTTCCGTTGTCCTGGGAGGAGGAATCGCAGCAATGCATTATATATCGATGAAAGGAACATTGTTCCAACTGCCTTATGGCCAAGAAATAATGCGAGCGGAATCGGCATCCTTGATTTCGGTTAATAGTTTGGCTTACATCCTCGCTTTTATTACAATGGCTATATTGATCATGACTAATGTAATTGCTTATCTCGAACGGCGTGAAGTTTTGCGAAAAAAAAAACTTTACTGAAGCTCATTACAAATGTTTAGTCGATTACAATCCGCATCTTGTGTTGTCTGCTGACCTTAAGGGGGAAATTGTAAGCATCAATCCAAAGGCGATAGAGATCCTGCAGGTTCATCAAGATGCACCGTTGACCAGTTTATACGACCTATTTTATGAGCATGATGATGAAAAAATTGATGAATGCTTAAGAAAAGTAGAAAAAGGTCAATCATGTTTCTTTAAGGCTTCAGTGAAAACGTCTCGGGAAGAAAGAGTCATCATGGAGTTTACTTTTATTCCGATAGTGGAAAAGAAAGATGTCATAGGGTTGTTTGTGGTGGGAAAAGATATTACAGAACTAATAAAATATCAGGAGCGCATCAAAAAAGTGCAACGAGATTTATGGAATGCCATGTGCCAGCAGCAAGGCATGATTTTTAAATTTGTGAAAAGAGGGGAAAGTTTTATTCATACGTTATGCGGCGGGGAATTACTCAATAATTTCGGCATAGATCCTAAACAAGTGCTAGGTAAGAGATTACATGATTTTTTACCGGAGCCTATTGCCGATCAAAAAGAACAATATTATCGGTATACATGGGAAACCGGGGAAACATTGTACTATGAGGGGAATATAAACGGGATTGATTATTTAGTCAGTTTACGTCCCATAAAAAAAGATGGCAAAGTGATTGAAGTGGTTGGTTCGGCGATCGATATTACAGAAAGAAAAATGATGGAACAAGAGATGCTGCGGGCAAAAGAGGAGGCGGAGAAGGCCAACCAGGCGAAATCTAATTTAATTTCACGCATGAGCCACGAAATTCGAACGCCATTGAACGGAGTGCTAGGGTTCGCCCAATTGTTGGAGATGGATCCTTCCTTAAAGGGCCGGCAGCGGGAGTTTGTGCAAGAAATATTGGGAGGTGCCCGCCATTTATTAAATTTAATCAACGAAATGTTAGACTTGGCAAGGATCGAAACAGGAAGGCTGCCCTTAACTTATGATGTAGTCCATCCAGACGACATTATTAAAGAAAGCATTAAATTAGTCGAACCGTTAGCCAATAAGAAAAACATCGACATTCAAGCTCGATCGAGCTTCAGTGAACAAGTGTATTTATACACAGATGCGACGAGAGTGAGACAAGTGTTATTAAACTTGCTTGACAATGCCATTAAATACAATCGTGATGGCGGTACCGTCCTCATTGAAGGGAAATATGATCAGGAAAAAGTGGTTATACATGTAAAAGATAATGGGATAGGCATCCCGGATGAAGAACAAGAAAATATCTTTGAACCATTTTATCGCATAAAAGGCACTCATGTCGACGGCAATGGCATTGGGCTCGCTTTTGTCAAGCAGATTATCCGTCTTTTGGGCGGCACGATTGAGGTGAAAAGCAAGTTGGGCGTGGGAAGCGACTTTTCGTTCAGTCTTCCGGCTGTCAGTTATTTTCACAGCTGGCCGCATTCATCACGAAACAAACCGGTGAATCAGGAGAGGCTATTGAAGCTTGGAAACAAAAAAATTTTATACATCGAAGATCATATATCCAACTTGAAACTGTTGGAGCATATCTTGAAGCCGTTTCCCAATCTTTTGTTAACGTTTGCCTGCAATGGCGGCGAAGGCTTGCAAAAGGCTATCAGTGGCTGGTTTGATTTGATTCTCATCGATATTCATCTCCCAGATATAAGCGGATATACGGTGTTGGAAATGTTGCAAAGCGATGAACGAACAAAGCATATTCCGATGATTGCGCTCAGTGCCAATGCGGTACCAAAAGAGATTGAAAGGGCTTTAAAAGCAGGATTTACGGATTACATGACAAAACCGTTGGAGGTAAACGTGTTTCTTGAAAAACTAATACACATATGGGAGGAAAAGCGCCCTCATAAGTAAGGGGCGTTTTTGCATTTTATGACAAAAAATAACGAAAACGAGAGTTGAACATGTCGTAAAAAGTCGAAAAAAAGGTTTTATATGTCCTTTTGTGTGCTTCTAAAGTCTGTATAGATGCTTCATGTGCGAGAATGGAGTTAGACAGGTACATGAAAAAAGGTTAAGGTTAAAACAAAAGGTGTATTAGGTGAATTGTCCCATTCATCGATGGTGTGTATAGGATTAAATGACTATGGAAGGATAGTGAAAGCGTGATCCCGGTCTCTATCAGAGAAATGATCGACAAACGACAGTTTGAACATGTTTACCAGCCGCTGTGGGACTTGTTTAACTGGAGCATCTTTGGATATGAATCGCTGTTGCGGGTAAACGGGATCAATAACGTTGAGCATCTTTTTCAAAAGGCTCGGGAGGAAGGATGTTTATACGAACTCGATCTCGCACTGCTGGAAAGTTCCATCTTTCAGTTTCCTTTTTTAGAGAATAAGGGAAGGCTGCTTTTTTTGAATGTATATCCCTCTACTATTTTGCATCATGAATTTAAACCGTTTTTGGAAAGAGTAGTTGAACGCTTTCCGTATATTGAAAACCGAATTGTGTTCGAATTGAACGAGACAAAAGAAGAAGAGGGTATATGGAAGGATGGAGAGTTAAAAGCAGCTATAGAGTTGATGAGAGGGTATGGTTTTTACATTGCTATTGACGATGTTGGCAAAGGGGCATCGACCTTGCAAAAAATTATTGAATTGCAGCCTGATTATGTGAAGTTGGATCGGTACTTTGCTCAAGGGCTGGCAGCCAATGAAGAAAAACAAAAAATGGTCAGTTTGTTGGCAAGCTACTGCGGCCGCAAAATGGTGCTCGTTTTAGAGGGAATTGAGGAAGAAGTGGATCTCGCCCAAGCGAAGCTTTTGAGAGTGCCGGCAGCGCAAGGGTATCTTTTAGGAAAACCGGGTAAGTTAACATAAGCAAAACATCAATGTTGGCAGGTGTATAAATATTGCTTTACTTAACACGTACAATTGCATTTTCGGCAGCACACCGGTATTGGATTGAGGATTGGAGTGTGGAAAAAAATAAAGCTGTTTTTGGCCTATGCAGCAACTTGAACGGGCATGGCCATGATTATCAGCTTGACGTGACGGTAAAAGGGCTTGTCAATCCGCTCACCGGTATTGTCGTTAATATCACTCAAGTCGATGCCATTATGAAAGAAGTAGTTTCTGCCGAATTAGACGGAAAATTTCTCAATCAAGAACATCCATATTTTCAAATACATATTCCGACGACTGAGATGATGGTCACGTACATTTGGGATGTTTTGCAAGGAAAATTTAGCTGCTGTCAACTTTGCAAAGTGAAACTGCAGGAAAATGAGACGCTTTATGCAGTCAAGGAGGAACAAGAGTTGGTCCAATTGACGAGAAGGTACTATTTCAGCAGCGCCCATCGGTTGCATAGCGATCAATTGACTAATGAAGAAAACCAAAGGTTATTTGGCAAGTGCAATAATCGTTACGGCCACGGCCACAATTATTGTCTGGAAGTCACTGTAATCGGAAAACCCGATCCGATTACTGGGATGGTGGTAAACTTAGCGGAATTAGATGAAATTGTAAATAGGGAGGTTTTAGTGAAATTTGATCATAAACATCTTAACCTGGATACAGATGAATTTAAGCAAATCAACCCGACGGCAGAGAATATAGTGATCGTCATTTGGGAGCTTCTTGCCCCGCATCTTTCGTCTCTTTATAAAATTGGACTATGGGAGACACAGAAGAACTATTTTGAATATTTCGGACCGCATAAGGAGAAGTAAAAACATGTTTGATATGAAGGCATTAAAAGGAAAAAACATTGTTATTACGGGGGCAAGTCGCGGCATTGGGTATGAAACGGCGAAACAACTAGCAAAACTTGGATCTAATTTAGCGTTAGGCAGCCGGACGATAAAACAGATGAGCCCAGAACAGTTCAGCAGTTACGGGAATGTTTTCTTGGCGGAAGTGGACGTTGCTGACGAACGTTCAGTCAAAGATTTTGTATGCGATGTGGTTAGCACGTTAGGCTCGGTCGATGCCTTGATTAACAGCGCGGGGGTCGGAACGTTTGCGAATGTGCTCGATTCACAGACCGATGAGTTTGATACGATGATATCGGTGAATTTAAGAGGAACGTATTTATGCTGCAAACATTTTGGGCGGCATATGGTGGAGCGGAGAAAAGGAAGAATTTTAAATATGGTATCCGTCGCGGGCGTCACCGCAATTCCAGGATGTGGAGGGTACTGCGCCTCGAAGTTTGGAGTGCTCGGTTTAACGAAGGTGCTTCAGTCGGAGTTAAGAGCCCAAGGTGTATATGTTTCCGCCGTCATTCCTGGGGCGGTAAGAAGCAGTTTTTGGGATCGTATCGACCATCAACTGGATGTCAAGCAAATGATTCCAGTTGAAACATTAGCGAAGCATATTGTTTACATGCTTGCCCAACCGGAAGATGCCTTGATCGACGAAATCGTCATTACCCCGCCTCTTGGAATATTATAGGAGAGAAGGTGGGATGGTGGCGAAACTGTTTAAAAGCTTCTTTCGTCGCTCCGATGAAGAAACGGCCTCTTTTCCCTTGTTTTGCATGCCTGAGCTGCCGCTGCCGGAGTTGTTACATCGAACGAAACGAGCGTTTCTTGCTAGAAAACTAGGCCAATATATTGGGATTAGGGCACGGGGTGTGGATCGTTTCTTTTATGAATCGCTAGCCACGAAAACATTTAAAAATAACAAGAAAGACTTGGAAAGTTATGTCCTTTATTTAAGTGAATTGATGCTCGAGTGGGGCGAGAATGGACAGGATATTCAACAAGAAATAAAGGAGTTAAACGAAACAGCCATTTTCACTAATGCCATGTTAAAAGCGTATGACATATACAAGGATGAGCTGTTTGGCCGCCCTGCGCATTCCTGTTCTTGTCAGCCAAAATGCAATGTTCGTGATATTGATGAGAAAAAGTGGGAAATATACCGCGATGTGATGCACGCCGCCACTCAAGGGAAATTTCTGCTCGTTAAGGAGGAAGAAGTGGGGCGGCTTGAACAAGGAACGATCATTTGCCGGGCCGGAATCCGCTCCCGCTCAGACATTCCGAAATGCAGGGAGTTGGCCAAGCAGGCGTTTGAAGCTCTCGGCGTTGGCCCATTGGCCCTTGTCAGCTGGTTGCTTGCCGTCTCCGAAGCAGTGACAAATGTCATTAAACATGCGGAATGGGGAGAAATGTCGCTGATCCAGGACAAGGCAAGCAAGGAGTTGCGGTTGATTGTGAAGGACCAAGGACCTGGATTCCCGATGAAGGAACTTCCGAAAATGGTGCTTCTATCCGGATATTCAACAAAGAAATCGCTTGGTCAGGGATTTACGTTAATCATGAGAATAGCCCAAAAAGTGTTTCTATCTACTTCCTCGCAAGGTTCCGTGCTTGTTTTAGTTTTTTACGCCGAGGAGGGAGCCAATGTCAACGGATTGCTTAAAGACGATGCAAAAAACGATCATCGCCGCCAAGTGGATTGATGGTTTTTGGGACCGATGGATTGTCCATGGGGTGGAGAAGGACGATATTTCTTCGATCCGCTCTTTTTTGGTCGATAAAGAAAGCTGGGTGGAAACATGGGGGGCGCTCGCCCGTTCATGGGCTGAAAGAGCGGTGAGTTTGCCGGCTGCGGAGGCGGAAACCGCTTGGCGGAAGGCGAGCCTTTATTACCATTTGGCGCAATGGATCATCCCGGAACGGAATGAGGAAAAGAAGGAATGGCTGTTAAAAAGCTTGCAAGCCGCCCGCATAGCTGATGAGCTGTCGCCGCTCGAAACTCATTACGTCCAACTCGATGTGGAGGGTAAGACGTGTTTTGGAAGGGTTCGGCTGCCCGTTAAGGCCAAAGGGGCGGTCATTATCATCAATCCGCTTGATTCAACGAAAGAAGAACTTTTCACATATGAGGACGATTTTTTGCAAAACGGGTTTGTGACTGTCAGTTTTGACGGCCCTGGCCAAGGCGAAACGTATGTGCATAGCGGCTTAAAAGGCGCCGCCGGGCGTTGGGAGCAGTTTATTCATTTATTGATCGACTGGACATCTTCGCACTTTTCGCTGCCGATTTGCGTATTTGGCACCAGCTCTGGCGCTTCTTGGGCCATTTACAGCAGCGGCCATCCGAAAGTGAGAAAAGTGGCGGCTGTTTCTCCAGCGTTCGAGAGTAAAGAAATTCAGCTGCCTGCCTATTTTGTTGAGAGGGTACAGTTTGTCAGCGAAGAAAAGGGGTCGGTTTGGCTCCCACAGTTAGAAAGGACAACGTTTCGCCATCCGGTTTTGCTTGTGCATGGAAAACGGGATACTATGGTGCCAAGCGAGCACATTTATCGCCTATATGATCGGTTGCCCGTTGGAAAACAACTGCTCGAATTCGACGATGAAGGACATTGTTGCAATTATAAACTGCACTATATTCGCGGATATGCCGCATCATGGTTTCAAGAATAGCGGGGGATATCGATGGGGTTTTCTGACTTTTGCCAATTGATTGCTGAAGAGGCAAAAGTGCCGGTGGAGCAAGTAACCGCCGAATCTTCGTTTCAAAATGACTTAGGGGTTGATTCGTTGCAACTTGTTCATTTGCTTGTCGTATTGGCTGAAAAGCTTCAGTTAGAAATTGGGCAAATTCCTCACGATTTGGACTTCCGAACCGTTGGTGGACTGTACAAGTCGTTAGTTGGGAAAGGAGAAATAATATGAGCCAGCTATACAAATGGATATTTGAGGAAGGGAAAAACGAAGATGTTCATAAGACGATTTTAACGTCGCAAACGGGCAGCTATTCGCTAGACGATATACGGCAGGAAGTAAACAAATACTGTTCTCTCCTGACGCAGCTCGGCCCCGTCCAAAGAAAAAGAGTAGCGTTTATGATTCCATATGCTTCCAGTTTCCTTAGTTTACTGTTGGCCGTTAACCGCCTCGGAGCGGTTGCTGTGCCGATCAGTCCGTTTTTAAGAAGCGAAGATTTATCCCGCTTGCTCGAATTCATAAATCCGCATGTGATTTTGACCATCAGGCAACATCAAAATTTTCAATTTTTCAATGCCGTTTCCCAATGGGCTCATGGCACGGGAGAGGAAACGATCATTTATGATTCGGTAAAAGGGGATCATTGGAAAGCAACGGTCGTTGCCGGGATGCCTAAGCCGGTTGAAAGCGAGCCTGTTGACATCATTGCGTGTACGTCAGGGAGCACTGGGGTCCCAAAAGGGGTGATGGTTGATTTCAACTTTATCCAATTTGGCGATGCAGCGTTATCTGCTGCGCTGTCTCTTTCTGCATCGGACAAAGTGCTTGGGATAGTTCCGTTTTCAGGATTATTCGGGCTATGTTTAATGGTAGTATCGATCAAAAAACGGCTGCATTTTGTTGCTACTGAATCATTTCACTTTCCCGATATCATTCGACTGTTGCACACCCATCCTGTCAATAAGTTGGTGACAAGCCCGTCACTATTTCGATCGCTGTACTTGTTGGCGAAAAAACCGGTGCTCGAGCCGCTCGAGCTCATCGGGTTGGCGGGGGAGAGGATTACGGCCGATTTTATCGAAGCCGTGCGGCCGATTGACCATTGCCGCATCATAAGCATATATGGCTTGACGGAGATTGGCGGTGTGATGTTTAGCAAAAACGATGTTCGCCAAGGAATGGATTGGGAATTAGTTCCAGGGGTTGAGGCGGCCATCGTCAATGCTCCGGACAAAAGGGAGATCGGTGAATTGGTCGTCAAGACGCCTAACGGATTTTTAGGATATTATCAGCGCCCGGATTTAACGCAGGAAGCCTACCGGGATGGATGGTTTTATACCGGAGATGTAGCGCGGATGACAGAAAGCGGGGCGATTGAAATCGTCGGCCGCAAAAAAGAAATGATTAAAAAAGGTGGGCAACAGGTGATTCCGGGAGAGATCGAGAGTTTGTTGGCCAGTCATCCGAGCATTTTTGCGGCAGCGGTTGTGGGGATTCCTCATCCAATTTTTGGAGAGCAAATTGTCGCCTTCGTTGTTCCGAAAGAACATGTAAGCGATACGAATCTTTACTCATTTTGCCGCGAGCGGCTCGCTTCTTATAAAGTGCCCGATCATATTTTCACCATCGATGAGATCCCGGTCAGCCAAGGGAAGGCCGATAAAGTCAAATTGCAGCAGTTGGCGACGAAGCGGATTGCTGCCCGTGAATAGCAGGCGAAGGAGTTGGATGGATGAGGCGAATAACGTTAAGAAAGCGGTTTTTAGTGCAAGTATTTTCTTTGCTTATCGTCATTGCGTGCCTGTTTGGTATGTTGCAAGTTTATTTTATGAATCGGCAAATCGAAGCCGATATTTATGAAAAGTCGTTGCTCATAGCTCGCGGCGTCGAGCAAGGGATCGAGGAAACAGAGCTGGCGTCGAAAATGATCGAGCACCAAATTGACTTGCAAATGGTAGCGGTCGCACGGCATATCGGCGATCTTCTCCGTACGCCGGAAGCCCGACATATTCGCTATGAGCAGTTGGAAGAGATGAAAGAGAGGTTTCAACTGGCCGGGCTGACGATTTTTGAACGAAAGGGCGACGATATTGTAGCGACGAAGTCGACGGATCCAAAAGATATTGGATTCAGCACCAAAAGTTACGGAAAAACCGTGTATGCATACGCGGACACCCTCTTAAAAGGGGGAATGCCGCGGGTTGCCGGGGAGGAAGGGTATGCGAGCCAAAACATCTTCGTGCTCCCAATTGTCCAATCCGGCTCCCATAAGGACAAGCCGCGCTTTTTTAAGTACGCCTACTATCATCCGCCCGGATCGGATTATATTATTAACCCGTTTATTCAAGCGGGGGACGTATACCAGTTCACCAAGCAGGCGGGTCCGGATCAGTTGATCGAACAAATCAAGCGAAGAAGCTCCTATATCAAGGATATTTCCGTATTAAATGCGGCGGTATTTAAAAACCCTGCTTTGGAAACAAACTTTTATCCGCCGGTGAAGAAAATAGAATACGGCGAGTTTAAGTACCATACAAAACAAGATATTGATATGATGAAAGAGTTGGTAGACAATCCGGCAAAAAAACTGTCTGTCCAAGAAGTCAACAGCGAAAAACTGTATAAAGTTTTTCTGCCGATCAGCGATCATCGCATTCTTTATTTAGTGTTGGACTATCAAAAAATGACTGCGCCATTCTATAACTATTCGATTATTTTAATCGCTTCAAGCTTATTGTCTTTGCTGTCGCTGTTTGTAGTGACGATTCCATTTTTTAACCGCATTTATGAAAACATTCAAAAACTGAAACGGCAAATGCAACAGTTGGCGGCTGGGGATTTGACGGTAAAAAGCCATGTGAAGGATGGCAGCGAGTTAGAAGAACTTTCAAACGATGTGAATCAAATGGTTCAAAAGCTGAATGTGCTCGTCACAGACGTAAAGGAGCAGGCGGTCAAAACTCAGCGTTCATCCGTCGTGCTTGAAGCAGAGGCTTCGCGGTCGGTCGAGAAAATGTATGAGTTGGCCGTGGGAACAACGCTTCAATCGAGAGAATGGCTGAATGAAATCCATGCATTTTTAGACGAAATGGCAAATGTATTAAAAGCATTTCCGGGGGATCAAAAGGTGATGACTGTTTTGGAGAAGGTTGAGCAAATGAGAGTGATCGCCAATGACCGAACGGCGGTAGTCACAGAGATGACGATCCAATTGTCTGATTTACTGAAAGAGCTTCATGGTCAGTCAAAAGAGCTTTCATACATCTCTAATGCGCTGCTTCAACAGATGAGCCGTTTTATCCTTTAATTTTGTTTAGATAGGAGTGAAAAACAGCTGCTATGGGGTTACAGATCGGGTTGCACTTCGATGATGAGGCAGCCAATTTGGAAATCAGGGGAATACTTGATATATCGACCGCCCATATATTGGAAGGTTATATACAAAAGCTTATAGGCATCAAGGGGTTGACTATTGATCTTTCTGGATTGGAATTTATTGACTCTACAGGGGTTGGAGCGATCATGGAAATCATTTATCATTCCATCGAACATTCATTTTCAATCGAACTAAAAGGGATGAGTGGGCCAATACACGAGATTTTAGAAACGGTCGGTTTATTGACGATGTTGGAGACGATTGCCGGGAGGGCGGTTTGATGTATTTCAGTGAGAACATCTATCTATACGGTCGGCCGCTCGCCAATAAACCGGATATGGAGAAATGGCTGGAGCGAGAAATTCAGTTGGCGAAAAATATTCAAACGAAATTGTTGAATGGCTCGGTTCCTGATGTAAAAGGTGCAGAAGTGAAGGGCCTTTCCATTCCAGCTAGGTTGATTGGCGGAGACTACTATGATTTTTACCCGCTCGGCAACGGAAAAGTCCGTATCGTGATTGGCGATGTGATGGGAAAAGGGATTCCCGCGGCAATGTTAATGATTTTGACGCGCGGAGCGTTTCGCAGCGCCTCAGAAAGCAGTAAAAGCCCAAGTCAGACGCTGACGGCGATGAACAAAGCTCTCTGTCAAGATTTGCGCTCCTTGAAATCGTTTGTCACACTAGTTTGTGCTGATTGGGACCCGCATACGAACGTTCTGACATATGCGAGCGCCGGCCATATGATGCCTTTGCTGTTGAAAAGCAAAGAAAGGAAAGTCGTTGAACTTCCTAAGACGTTGGGGATCATGGTTGGCGCGTTCCCTGAATATGTGTATGAAGAAAAAGAGATCGCTCTTGAAACGGACGATGTCGTGTTGTTTTATACTGATGGCATTATCGAGGCGGAAAACCGGAAAAAGGAGCAATTTCAGCGTGATCGTCTTATCCGCGCATTATTAAAATACGCCAGCTGTCCAGCGCATCAGGCGGGGCAGCGTGTGATAGAGGATATTTACACCTTTACGGAAGGCGCTATGCAAAAAGATGATATGACCATGGTGATAGTAAAAATTCATCAAGAAACATAAACTTTTGGCAAGGGGGGGCGGCGATGGGGCAAACGATCATTTCGAAAGGAAAAAACATCGATGAGGCGATTCACGTTGGCCTAGCGATTTTGCAAAGCAAACGTGAAGAGGTGCAGATCGAAATTATCCAACGGGAAACAAAAGGAATTTGGCGCATCGGTTTCAAACCAGCAATTGTAAAGCTGACGAAAGTAGAAAGGCAGGTTGAGCCGTCTAGCGTTGCTGAAGAAGAAAAATCCGATTCGGCCAGTGTGGGCGGAGCGCGGTCCAAAGTAACTGAGGATCATTTGAGCGGAAAAGCATGGGTACGAGGAGGGCAAATTTTTTATCGTCCATCGCCGCTATGCTATCCGACCATTACCGTGGGGCAAGGCGTTCTGCTTTTAAAAAATGGCGAGCCAGTGACGGGGACGACGGTCATCACGGAAGGCGACCAATTAGAAATACAAACGGCGGAGGAAACGGTCGAGACAAAATGGGATATCATCGTTGATGAAGACAAGCTGCACGCCATCTTGCGCATAGAGCCGGGGGTGAAAAAACGCTTTCAAATAAAAGATATCGACCCTGATTACCATATTGAGTTAAAAGCCGAACAGCACATTGAAGTGCAAAACACTCTCGAGTACAAACCGGTTTTGCAAAAACTAAAATCGTTGAATATTGTCCAAGGGCTTGATTTTATCGCGATGGCTGAAGCGGCCAAAACGACAAAACCGGGTGATTTCGTCATTGCTAGAGGAGTGAAACCGCAGCAAGGAAAAAACGGTTGGGTGGAGTTAACGGTCAATTTGGACAGTAAACAGGCGGGGCCGAAACTGCGGGAAGACGGCACTGTTGATTTCCGCGAAGTAAACAATATTCCTTCCGTTCATCCGGGGCAAGTCATCGCGATCGTTCATCCCCCGGTCCCGGGCGTTCCGGGCGTGACGGTGACGAATGAGCCGATTCCGCCTAAACCTGTCTACCCGGTGGCTGTCTATTTAGGAAAAGGAGTAACGGCGATTGAAAATGGAACGAAAATTGTGGCGTTGGCCAACGGGCGGCCCGTATTTCGGCAACAAGGGCTAGATGTGCATATATTTATAGTGGACAAGCTTACTCATCAAGGCGACGTCGATTTAGGTTCGGGCAATATTCGGTTTCATGGCGACGTCGACATTACCGGCAACGTCGAAGACGGGATGAGCGTCGAGGCGGAGGGCAATATTACGATATTTCAAAATGTCACTCGAGCGACGATTACGTCAAAACAAGCTGTCTTTATCAGACGAAATGTCATTGGAAGCGTCATCTCGGCGGGAACAGGCCATATACTGACTTCCGAGCTCGCGCATTTGTTAATCACAATCGAAGGATATATTGAAAAAATGATTTCCTCTATAAAGCAGCTAGTCAGTTCTCCGGCGTTTAAAAGGACAGATTGGAAACAGAACGGACTGTTCCCATTAATCAAGCTTTTAATGGATTATAAATTCCGCCCTTTAGTTGCAGTAGGGCACAAGTATATTGAGGTGACCAAAAGGGGCGACCGCCAGCAGTTTCATCCGGTTTGGTTCGATTTAGCTGAGCGGTTTCAACGCTGTTTTTTCTCGAGCATCCCGAACGAGCTCCATTCCCTTGAACAGCTCGCCAAGCTGCTTGAGGACATAAAGACAACAATGAAACAATACACGGATGTCAATGGCGAAAGCAGTTATATCGAGATGGCCTACGCGTTGAATAGCACGATCTACTGCAGCGGCGATATAACCGTTTTTGGCCAAGGATGCTATAACTGTACGATTCATTCCGGCGGTTTTCTAAACGTAAAAGGGGTTATGCGCGGCGGCCGCGCCTACGCCCGAAAAGGGGCGTCTATTCAAGAGGCTGGTTCGGATTCCGGGGTCGTTACACACATTGCCGTGCCTGAGGGCCAAACAGTGAGATTTGGTGTGGTGAAAGAGGGGACAATAGTTCAAATCGGTAAAACAGCTTACACGTTCCAAAAAGAACATCGCCAAATTGAAGCGGCGTTAGACGAAAACGGACAAATGATTTTCGATTAAAAAAGTTGAGGGGGATACAATGTTTTTATATGAGTTGGCGAAAAATGGGCAGAATGTAGATGTTTATTTTAAAGGGGACTTAGATATTGAGGCAACAGAGGCAATGGAAGCGATGTTTCAAGAAATCAGGTGTTTCCATACGGTTTCTTTCGATTTGTCAGCTGTCCCTTTTGTTGATTCGACGGGGATCGGGCTGCTCGTTCATTTCATTGATGCCTTAAAGGAGGACGGAAAACAAGTGATGATTTTCGGAATACAACCGGAAGTAAATGAAGTATTTCGCATTGTTCAGTTAGAGGAAATTTTAGGAGTGCCGATGTTCTGTCAATCGCGAGGGGATCAGTTGGAATAGGAGGATAGAAAGAAGGGAAGGAAGCAATGAATGATTTAAAAATCGTGATTGCTGATGATGATGCGTCTTCAAGAACGATTTTGCGGCATTTTATCCACTTATTCCCCAATTACAACGTTGTGGCTGAGGCGACAAGCGGAGAGGAGTTTTTGCAGCTTGTGCTCCAAGAACAGCCGGATATTGTATTGGTCGATATCAATATGCCTGGGCTCGATGGCATGGAGGCGGTCAAGATATGCAGGCAGCTTTTGCCTGCCCTCCAGGTGATTTTTATTACTGGATACGATGAATTTGCCGTAGAGGCTTTTGAAGTGTCCGCTACGGATTATATCGTGAAACCGATTGAGCGAACGCGTCTCTTTTATGCGTTGGAAAAGGCCCGCAAATTGATTGAAATGGCCAAGCAATGCGCCGCTGTAAAAGCGAAACAGCCGAGCAAAAGGCTTGGAATCCGATCGAAAAACTCTATTGTTTTGCTGCCGATGGAAGATATTTTATTCGTGGAAAAGGAAAGCAGAAAAACGGTCATTCACACGGCAAATGAGCAATATGAAACAACGGAGACGCTGAACGAAATTGAAAGGGAGCTGGACAATTGTTTTTTTAAGACTCACCGCTCTTATATTATCAATTTAAAAAAAATAATAAAAATTACCCAAGTTGGCGAAACGTATTTGGCTCATTTTTTCGATAGTGAGAAAGTCGCATATATTTCGAAACTGAAATTTCATGAAGTGCAGAGAAGAATTTTCGATATGAATAATTAGGTGAGTTTTTCAGCAGGAAGCAGAGAGCAGCACGGAATTGCTGAAAGACAGCGCTGGGCAACCTACAATCAGCATAGGAATCGTTGTTTGCCCATCGGATGGAAACACCTCGAAAAAAGTTGAGCGTCCACGCCGACCAGGTCTTTATCAAGCAAAGGGGGAGCGCAACAATTATACGTTTTATGGCCGGAAGGTTCGAAGGCTTGTCAAGAAGGCTCTATATGATCCGCAGGTGTTAGCAAGGAACATCGATGCCAAACATGAAGGATGTCCTCAAAAAAAGCGGGACATCCTTCTTTATTGTCGGCACTACTTACTGAGAAGCCTCTCCTCTTGAAACAGAAGGTGAGAGGAGAAAGTTCGGAGCGGGACAGCCTGTTAAGCCAGTCTCGAGAAGAGATCAAATAAGCCCCAACCATCTCGCCAGCTGTGCGGTCGTAAAGGTGACCGCAATGGCAATCGCTGTCGGCAAGGCAAAGGCGACGAACGTCCATTTCGCGCTTTTCGTTTCTTTGTAAATGTTGACGAGCGTCGTGCCGCATGGGTAGTGAAGCAGGGAAAACAGCATCATATTGAGGGCGGTGAGCCACGTCCAGCCGTGGTCAAGCAAAATTTGTTTTAGAGAATGCAGGCCATCGACTTCAGTGAGCGCCCCCGCGGATAAATAGCCCATCAGCAAAATCGGCACGACAATTTCATTGGCTGGCAAGCCTAAAATGAACGCCATCAAAATGTAGCCATCCAATCCCAATGCTTTGGCAAATGGGTCAAGCCAGTCGGCTAAATACGCCAGCACGGTCGTATCTCCCACGTGAACGTTGCCGAGCACCCATGTCAGAATGCCGGCCGGCGCCGCAACCGTTACCGCCCGTTTCAGCACATAGAGTGATTTGTCGAGGGTGGCCCGGATGATCGTCTCCATGATTTTCGGGCGTCGGTACGGCGGCAGCTCCAGAGTGTAATGGGTCGGAATGCCGCGCAAGGCCGTCTTGGATAAGACCCATGAAACGGTCAACGTGACGACGATGCCAAACAACACCATGGCGACGACCACACCCGCCGTAACGAACGTTTTCCATCCGCCTGTATAGCCGGCTGCCATAAATAAGGAGGAAAGCAGGATCAGCGTTGGCCAACGTCCATTGCAGGGGACGAAGTTGTTGGTCAAAATGGCCAGCATTCGTTCGCGCGGTGATTCGATAATGCGCGTCGACATGATGGCCGCCGCGTTGCAGCCGAAGCCCATGGCCATCGTCAGTGATTGTTTGCCATGCGCCCCCGCTTTTTTAAACAAGCGATCCATGTTAAAGGCGACACGCGGCAAGTAGCCATAATTTTCGAGCAAAGCGAATACGGGAAAGAAAATCGCCATCGGCGGCAGCATCACGCTGACGACCCAAGCCGTGCCGCGGTATAGGCCAAGTACAATGAGGCCGTGCAACCAGTCGGGGGCGTGAATCGCTTGAAAGGCCATGGTGAGATACGTTTCGATCGTTCCGAACAAGCGGGCGAGCGAATCGGAAAATACGTTGGCGCCGGCGATCGTCATGTAAAGGACAGCGGCGAGAAGCGCCAGCATAATTGGAAATCCCCACCGCTTCGACGTGACGATCCGGTCAATCTGTTCCGTTCGATCACGTTTCACGCTCTTCGTATGATTGACACATTCTCGATAAAGCTCGGCCGATGTTTGAAAGATGGCGGCAACGATTTGCTCGCGCACATTGTCCGGCGCCAATGATTTCGCTTCTGTCATTAAGCGGTCAAATCGATTTGATGGATCCGCAACAGGCATACGCGTTCCCCTCCTTGATCAATGGTTGCGGCGGTTGTTTCAGCGCTTGAAGCAGCGATGTATCGCCGTCAAGGAGACGAAGAGCGATCCAGCGAGCAGGATACGTGTCTCCCATCACGTCTTTCACGAGTGGAAGAAGTTTGGCAATGCCTCGTTCGATTTCCGGGCTGTACCGGATGGAAAGCGGGTTGGTGTTGATGCGGCCATGCGCCATGGCATCCACTGTATCAAGCAGTGCATCGATTCCTTCCCGGTTGCGGGCCGAGATCGGCACGACCGGCACGCCGAGTTTGACGGCTAATTTTTTTGTATTGATATGAATGCCTTTCTTTTTCGCTTCATCCATCAAATTGATAGCGATAATGACGCGGTCGGTCATTTCCAATACTTGAAGCGCTAGATTCAAGTTGCGTTCTAATGCCGTAGCGTCGACCACAACGACCGTGACGTCAGGACGTTGAAACAGGAGAAAATCGCGCGCCACCTCTTCATCGGCTGAATTGGAATAGAGCGAATACGTTCCCGGCAAGTCGACGATCCGGTACAACGTGCCGCGGTGGCGGCATTCTCCTTCCGCATGAGTGACCGTTTTCCCGGGCCAGTTGCCGGTATGTTGGCGCAGGCCCGTTAAGACGTTGAACAACGTGCTTTTGCCGGTGTTCGGATTTCCCATTAAGGCAATCGTATACGTCATATCAGTCATGGCTGATCTTCTCCCCGTAAATATAGTCACTTTCTTCTTTCCTTAATGCGATCGTCGTTCCACAAACGCGATAGGCGGTCGGGTCGCCAAGCGGGCTTCTTTGTCCAACCTTCACTTCCCCGCCGGGTACAAATCCCAAATCAAGCAACCGCCTTTTTAACATAGGATCAGGAACATCAACCTTTTCGATGCGAAATCGATCGCCCGGTTTCATATCGGAGAGGCGGCAACGTTTTCCTTGTGCCATAAAAGTTTCCCTCCGGTTAATATTTTTTATAAAAGACATTTTTTTTGCTTAGACCAACTTTTGTGTTTATCATATTCCAGTTGCCTCGCTGTTGTCAACAAATTTGTTTCATCTTTTTCTGACAGAGTTGTCGAACTGGCGACTATTCAAAACAATAGGAAATCATGTTATCATATGAATAGTCTGAACAAACTATCGGCAGAAAGGCGGTGACGGCGTCCATTGACGCACGATGAAATGAAAACGATTACGGAAGGGACGATTCTTTGGCAGCCGACGGAGGAGCAAATTCGGCAATCGAACATTCGACGGTATATGGACTGGCTGAAAGAGAAAAAGGAGTTGTCATTTAACTCGTACCGCGAACTATGGACATGGTCAGTTGAGCATCTTGAAGAATTTTGGGAAACGGTTTGGGAATATTGTGGTGTTCAGGCGGCAACGCCGTATGAGTGTGTGCTGCGGGAGCGGAAGATGCCAGGGGCGGAGTGGTTTCCAGGCGCTGCGCTCAACTATGCGAAACATATTTTCCGGCATGCGCGCGCCGACCGCCCGGCCATCATTTTCCGCTCGGAACGCGTGCCGTACCGGGAAGTGTCATGGCAGGAGCTCGGCGAAAAAACGGCGGCGATCGCCAAAGCATTGCGAGCGATGGGAGTGAAGCGCGGCGACCGCGTCGTCGCTTATATGCCGAATATCCCCGAGACGGTGATGGCGTTTTTGGCGTGCGCCTCGATCGGCGCCATTTGGTCAAGCTGCTCGCCGGATTTTGGCGCTGGCAGCGTCATTGACCGGTTCGCGCAAATCGAGCCGACTGTCTTGTTTGCCGTCGACGGCTGCCAATACAACGGCAAAGAATTTGACAAAATGCCGGTCGTATCCGAATTGCGCGCCAAATTGCCGTCATTGAAAAAGACGGTGCTGCTTCCGTATTGGCGCGGGCAGATGGAAGCACCGGATGAGGGCGTCGTGCTGTGGGATGATGTCGTGGCGGACAAGGCGGAGCTCGTCTATGAAGACGTTCCGTTTGACCATCCGCTTTGGATTTTGTATTCTTCGGGAACGACCGGTTTGCCGAAGCCGATCGTCCAAGGGCATGGCGGCATTTTGCTTGAACATTTGAAAGCATTGACTATTTCAGAAAACTTGACGAAAGACAGCACGTTTTTCTGGTTTACGACGACTGGATGGATGATGTGGAACTTTCTCGTCGGCGGACTGCTGGCCGGGTCGACCATCGTGCTCTATGACGGCAGCCCGACGTATCCGGATGGCAACGTTTTATGGGAGCTCGCCGAGAAGGCAGGCATCACCCATTTCGGCACAAGCGCGGCGTTTATCAACATCTGCATGAAGCGCGGCCTGAAGCCAAAAGAGCAATATGACTTGTCAAAGCTCGAGGCCGTGCTCTCGACCGGTTCGCCGCTGACGGTCGAAGGGTTCGCCTGGGTGTATGAAAACGTCAAGGATGACATTTGCCTGGCATCATGCAGCGGCGGAACGGATGTGTGCACCGCGTTTGTCGTCGGTTCGCCGATTTTGCCGGTGCGCGCCGGCATCCTCTCGTGCCGCGCGTTGGGCGCGGATGTGCAGGCGTTTGACGAAAACGGCCAGCCGCTTGTGAATGAAGTCGGTGAACTTGTGATTACAAAACCAATGCCGTCGATGCCGCTCTTTTTCTGGAACGATCCAGACGGCGAACGGTATCGGAACAGCTATTTTGACACGTACCCGGGCGTCTGGAAGCACGGCGACTGGATTAAAATTGACGAACAAGGGGGATGCGTCATTTACGGACGCTCCGACTCGACGATCAACCGCGCCGGCGTCCGCATGGGCACGAGCGAAATTTACCGTGCGGTCGAAGCGGTCGACGGGGTGTTCGAAAGCCTCATTGTCGATTTGGAAATGATGGGCAAGCAATCGTTTATGCCGCTGTTTGTCGTCCTCAAGCCGGGCGCAGTGCTCGATGACGAGCTGAAAGAACGCATCCGCCAATCGATTCGGCAACACGTCTCGCCGCGCTTTGTTCCAGATGAAATTTACGAGGTGAAGCAAATTCCGAAAACGCTAAATGGAAAGAAAATGGAGATTCCGATCCGGAAACTGCTCTTAGGCTTCCCGCTCGAAAAGGCAGTCAACCCGGGCTCAATGGCCAATCCAGAGGCGCTCGACTTTTTCCTCGAGCTGGCGAAGACGCTGGCGGCGAAGACGCAGATAAGCTGAAATGCGAAAGGTTGTTATTAAGTGACGACGCTTAATAACAACCTTTCTATGTATTAGTGAATTATAAATAGAGGAGTCGGGGGCATGGAAGAAAGCAAGCGGACTAGGCCAGTTTGGAAATCCATCGGTGATTGAGGAGCGGACGACGGTGAAAGAGATGTTGGGGCGATGAGACGAGACGGTGTCCGTTTTCATGATGAGAAAGTCCGGAAGATCTGTTTAGGAGAACCTTCCGGGCTTCATTTGCGGCGACGATGATTCGGAGTTTTAGTATGACGTAAGCAGGGGGATGTTGTTTGATGATGGCTATGTTCACACAGGATATGGAACAAGCGTTAAACGTCGAAGAGATCAACGAAATGGAGCGGACTGACGTCTAGTACATATTGAGCGCCGTTTTGACCCGCTTGATCTCCTTTTTGTTTTCGAACAGCTCTTCAACTAAAATGTTTTGGCCGTTGGCGACATCGGTGATCCGTTTGTCCATGTCGGCCACTTGCTGGCTTAATTGGTTGAGTTGTTCATTCGTTTGCTGCACTTGTTTGGCGAGCTGGTCGACTTGCTCATGAGTTTGCTGTACTTGGTGGTTCAGCTGCTGCACTTGGCTGTTAAGGTGTTGGACTTGTTGGCCCAGTTGCTGCACTTGCTCATTTGTTTGTTGCACCTGTTGGCCCAGTTGCTGCACTTGCTCGTTTGTTTGTTGCACCTGTTGGCCCAGTTGCTGCACTTGTCCGTTCGTTTGTTGCAGCTGCTCGGCAAGTTCTTTAATGGCTTGCCAAATCATTTCATTTGAGATCGCTCCCATTCGACAATCCCCTTTCTGGTTCGATTCTCCTTCTATTATACATGACGAAAGAAAGAGATGATAGAAGAAAGATGACGAAACGTTTTTCTTTGCGGCGCGTCCTTCGAATGTGATATAACAAAAGAATGTCAGTAGTATGCACATACTGGAGGATGAACATGGTGATCCGTGTCAGCCATTTGCATAAATCGTTCCGCGTCCATCGCCGCGAAGCGGGATGGCTTGAGGCGGCGCGCAGTTTATGGCGGCGCGACTACCGCGTCATTGAGGCGGTGAAGGACGTTTCGTTTACGATTGAAAAAGGGGAGATTGTCGGCTTTTTAGGTCCAAACGGGGCGGGGAAAACGACGACGATGAAAATGCTTGCTGGCCTCTTGCATCCGACATCAGGAGAGATCACGGTCGGCGGGTTTGTGCCGTTTGAGCAAAAGCCGGAGTTTAAAAAAATGATGAGCTTGGTGATGGGGCAAAAAAGCCAGCTCATTTGGGACATCCCGCCGATGGAGACGTTTTTGGTCAATAAAGCCATTTATGACATCGACGATCGGGCTTTCCGCCAGACGCTCGAGGAATTGACGGAACTGCTCGACTTGGCGCCGCTGTTGGACAAGCCGACGCGCAGTCTGTCGCTCGGGCAGCGGATGCGCTGCGAGCTGGCGGCGGCGCTTTTGCATCGGCCGCAAGTGTTGTTTTTGGATGAGCCGACGATCGGGCTTGACGTTCATACGCAAGAAAACGTGCGTCGCTTTATCGTTGACTACAATCGGGAGCACGAGACGACGATTTTGTTGACATCGCATTACATGGGTGATGTTGCAGCGCTTTGCGACCGGGTGATGATCATCAACTACGGGCGATTGATTTACGACGGGGAACTGTCAGTGCTGACGGAGAAGCTGGCGCCGTACAAGCGATTGGAAGTCCGGTTTTCACGGGTTCCGGACATGGATTGGGGAGAGTATGGCGAAGTGGCGGAAATCGAAGAAGGAACAGTCGTATTGCGGGTGGCGCGCGAGAAGGCGGCGGGGACAGCAGCGCGGTTATTAGAGCGGTTTGATGTCCGCGACATCAATATTGAAGACCCGCCGCTTGAGGAAGTGATTACGCGCGCGTTTCAGGAGGAGCGTGTATGATTCGCAAATATATCGCTTTGTTGCGGATGAAATACATCGAAATGCTCGCGTATCGTTTGGCGACGTTCGTCTGGATGACGGGTGCGATCACGCAGCCGCTGATCACGATGTTTGTCTGGATGAACATTCATCCGGAAGAGAGCGATTCGTTTGTCTTTTATTTTATGGCCGTCATTTTTGTCGAACGAATGACGAGCGCGTGGGATGTATGGGAGCTGGACCGTGAAATTCGCGAAGGGACGTTTTCGAATTTGCTGCTTAGGCCGCTTCACCCGATCCATTGGGCGATCGCGGAAAACATCATTTATAAATGGCTGTTTGCCGTCATTTTAGTGCCTGTCTGGGTAGTGGCAGCGACATTTTGGCCGGCGCTTCGTCCTCACATGACGGCAAGTCAAATCATGTTGTTTTTGATGGCGGTTGTATTGGGTGCGGCGCTTCGTTTTTTGCTTAGTTACTCGTGCGGGTTGCTTGCGTTTTGGATGACGAAAGTGGCGGCTGTGTACGGCGTGATCGACGTCATTTCGTTGTTTTTGTCAGGACGGATCGCGCCGCTTGGGCTGCTTCCGCCGCAGCTTCGCGAATGGAGCGAGTGGCTGCCGTTTCGCTATATGATCAGTTTTCCGATCGAAATCGCCACCGGGGCGGCGGATGGAGGAGAGTTGGCGCGCGGCTTTGCGATCGCCGCCGGGTGGATGATGGCGCTGATTGGTGCTTTGCAATGGCTGTGGAAAGCGGGGATGAGAAAAAATCAGGCGGTAGGTGGATGAACATGCGGCGATACGGGCGGGTGTTCCGCGAGTTTTTCCGCGCTTGTTTGGTCGAGGAAATGGAATACCGGAGCGAATTTTTCGGCAATTTTATCGCCAGCTTTTTTGGCATCGCAATCGCTCTGTTGACCGTCCATATCTTTTTTTACCAGACGGATCGCTTAGGCGGCTGGACGTATGGGGAAGTGCTTGTGCTGCTCGGCGTCTTTAATACGCTGCGCGGATTCATCGATTTTGCGCTCCGCCCGAACATGCCAAGGCTGCTTGAGCATGTCAGGCGCGGCACGCTCGATTATATTTTGACGAAACCGGTCGACAGCATGTTTTACGTCAGCTTCCGCCACCTTGTCTTTTGGCGGCTTATCGATGTGGCGCTTGGCATCGGCGTCATCGGCTTCGGCTTGTATGTTGAACGCTACGTGCCATCGGCGGCCGACGTATGCATGTTTCTGATCGTGATGGCCGCTTCTCTTTTGCTCATTTATTCGCTATGGATGATGTTGATGACGACCTCGTTTTGGGTCGTGCGCATCGATGACTTGTCGTTTATTTTCGATTCGTTTTTTGATACGGCCCGCTTTCCCGGCAGCATGTACCGCGGGGCGGTGCGGTTGGTGATTACCTACATCTTGCCGGCGGTGTTGATCACCAATACGCCGGCTTTGGCGCTGCTTGGAAAATGGCGCATCCCGACAGCGCTGGCGGCTTTGGCTGCGGCCATTCTCTTTTTATGGCTGGCCCGTCGCTTTTGGCGGTTTGCCTTGCGCTTTTACACCGGGGCGGGCGGGTGAGGAAACGGCTCCTTAGACAGGGGCTTTTTTCTTTTGTCATGGTGATTTCGCCAGGGAATCAGCGGCGCGTATATCGACCCATGCCGTCCGATTCGCTTCTGGCCGCCATGAATAATGGAAAAGCGTTTCAGTGCTGATGACCTGTGCGTTCGGTCGACTGTCTCTTTCTTTGCATTGGCTTAGGATGTCTCCTTTCGCCGACGGCTCCCAGATCCATTTTTTCCATATTGATGGTTGGATGGCGGAGAGAATGGACACGGAGAAGGGGGAGGATGACTGTTTCTTTGCTTTCATATTCGTTGACTTTTACGTAAACGTCAATTAAAATAAAATTCAGAATATTGATTCTAGAAAAGGGATGGCCATGCACTATTTCACCATTTCCGATTTGGCGCAAGAGTTTGATGTGAGCACACGGACGATCCGCTATTATGAAGAACGCGGATTGCTCTCCCCAATCCGGACCGAGTCAGGGCAGCGGCTGTATACGAAAAAGGAGCGGGCAAAACTCAGCCGAAAAAGCGTTTGATGCGATGCGCCATGTTGTCATGAACGATTACAATGCGGCCATTTCACTAGCGGCAAAAGCGTTCATGATTTCTGGGGCGATTGCGATGGGGCTCATTTTTTCTGAGGTCGTCAACCAACTGGTCAAGCGCCGCCCTTAACTGCGTGTAGTTGTTTTTTCCAATCATTTGCCTATCGTTGTATTTGTTTGCTTGAATATTATAATGAATATAACCATGTTTTTTCTATTGATTTTAAACAGCGGGGGAGAGCGGGATGAAAGAAATTGTTCAGCAGATGAAAGCGGAGCTATGGGAGATTTTCGATCACCTTCATCGTCATCCAGAAATCAGTTGGGAAGAGTGGCAAACGACCGAATTTCTCCGCCGAGAGTTGGAGCGCGAAGGGTATCAGGTGCGGACGTTTGCCGATTGCCCGGGTGTGGTGGCGGAAATCGGCGCCGGGCCGTTTACGGTTGGGGTGCGCAGCGATATGGACGCCCTTTGGCAAGAAGTGAACGGCGTTTGGCAGCCGAACCATGCGTGCGGGCATGATGCCCACATGACGATCGTGCTCGGGGTGGCGAAACTGCTTCGCCGCATCGGCTATGAGCCGCCGGGGACGCTGCGGTTTTTGTTCCAGCCGGCTGAGGAAAAAGGCACGGGGGCGCTGAAGATGATCGAAAAAGGAGCGGCTGATGGCCTAACGTTTTTGTACGGCGTTCATTTGCGCCCAATTCAAGAGGTAAAAGGCGGTTATGCGTCTCCAGCGATCATTCACGGAGCGGCGCAATGCATCGAGGGGCGGATTCGCGGCGTGGCGGCGCATGCCGCGCGGCCGCATTTAGGCGTCAACGTCATTGAAGTCGGCAGCGCCATCGTGCAGGAGCTCGGCAAAATTCATATCGACCCACAAGTGCCAGCGTCGATCAAAATGACGAAGTTTCACGCCGGTGAAAAAGATGCGAACACGATCCCGGACTACGCGGAATTTGCCCTTGATTTGCGGGCGCAAACGAACGAGGCGATGGAGCGGCTCGTCGAGGGGCTGCGCCATGTGATCAATGGGGTCGCTGCGATTTACGGAGCTGATATTGAGCTTGTTGAGCGGACGCGCATCGTCGCCGCTGATCCTGATCCAGATGCTGTGCGGCTGATGGAGGAGGCGATTATCACGACTTTGGGGACGGAAAAATGCGTTCCGCCGGTCGTGACGTCGGGAGGAGAGGATTTCCATTTTTATTCCTTTAAAAAACCGGAGCTGAAAACAACGATGCTCGGATTGGGCTGCGACTTGCGTCCAGGGCTCCATCACCCGAACATGACGTTCCGGCGCGATGATTTGCTTTCCGGCGTGGAAATTTTGGCGCGGGTTGTGATGAACACGTTTGCGACGTTTGCGCCGCAGGGGGAGAACGAGCGTGCCTCTGTCGCTGCAAATCATTGAGACGATCGAACAGTTGAAAGAGATGGCCAGGCTTGAGGAGGAGATTTGGAAAACGGCGCCGGTTCCGCTCCATCAAACGCTGACGGTGGCGAAAAACGGGGGCATTATCATCGGGGCGTATGCGGACGGGAAGCTTGTCGGCTTTGTCTACAGCTTTCCTGGGTTTCGAAATGGGGAATTGTATCTTTGTTCCCATATGATGGGGATTGCTGAATCGTTTCGTGATCGTGGCCTCGGCTATCGCTTGAAAATGAAACAGGCGGAAGAAGCGCGGCGGCGCGGTTATCGAGTCATCCGCTGGACGTATGACCCGTTGCAAAGTCGAAACGGCTATTTGAACTTGGCGAAGCTTGGGGCCCTTGGCGTCGAGTATGTGGAAAACTGCTACGGCGAAATGAATGACGCGTTGAACGGTCAACTGCCGTCCGACCGCTTCATTGTCGAATGGCGGCTTGATGAGCGTCCGACCGGGGAGCGGAGCTTGGCTAAAGCTGATCTTCTCAAGGCCAGAAGTCTGACGGTGCTCGAGGCAGGTCAAAGGGCTGACGGTCTGTTGCGGCCCTTGCTGAGAGACATCGATGAAACAGCAGCACCGCTGTTGTTGGCTGCTGTTCCGCTTGACTTTCCGCAGCTGAAAGAGCGGGATCTCGCGCTGGCGCTTGAGTGGCGGCTGGCGACGCGCGCTCTGTTTCAGCGGTTGCTCACGGAAGGCTGGATTGCCGCCGGCGCTTGGCGCCGTTCCGGGGAGCCGGCGATGCACTACATATGGGTGAGGAGAAACGAATGACTGCCGCAGAAAGGGGAAGAGGAATGGCGATCAACATCGAGTACGTCATATTGCGCCATTTGCAAATGGAGTTGAAGGCGCCGTTTACAACGAGCTTCGGCACGTTTCAAACGAAAGAGTTTATTTTAGTGGAGGCGGTCGACTGCGATGGCGTTTCCGGCTGGGGCGAATCGGTTGCGTTTTCCGCCCCGTGGTACAGCGAGGAAACGGTGAAAACGAACTGGCATATGCTTGAAGAGTTTCTCGTGCCGCTCTTGTTTTCGAAGCCGCTTAGGCATCCAGCGGAATTGCCAGAGCGATTTGCCGCCATCCGCCAAAACAACATGGCGAAAGCGGCGCTTGAGGGAGCGGTATGGGATTTGTATGCCAAGCGGCTCGGCGTCCCGCTTTGTCAAGCTCTCGGGGGAACGAAAAAGGAAATTGAAGTCGGCGTCAGCATCGGCATCCAGCCGACGGTTGCCGATCTGCTCCAGGTGATTGAGCGGTATGTGGCGCAAGGGTACCGGCGGATCAAAGTGAAGATCAAACCGGGATGGGATGTTGATGTCATTCGCGACGTGCGGCGCGCGTTTCCCGACGTGCCGCTCATGGCGGATGCCAATTCGGCGTATACGCTCGCTGACGCCAAGCGGCTTCAGGCGCTCGATGAGTTTGGGCTGATGATGATCGAACAGCCGCTCGCCGCTGACGATCTTGTCGATCACGCCCGGCTGCAGCCGCTTCTTCAGACGCCGATTTGCCTTGATGAAAGCATTCGTTCCTATGACGATGCGCGCAAGGCGCTTGACCTTGGCAGCTGCCGCATCATCAACATCAAAATCGGGCGCGTCGGTGGGCTTTGGGAGGCGAAGCGCATCCACGATCTTTGTGCTGAGCGCAGCGTGCCGGTGTGGTGCGGGGGGATGCTGGAAGCAGGGGTCGGGCGCGCCCACAATATCGCGATCACGACGTTGGAAAACTTCGCGCTTCCCGGCGACACCGCCGCGTCGTCCCATTATTGGGAGCGGGATATTATCACACCGGAAGTCGAGGTGCAAGGCGGCTTGATCCGCGTGCCGAACGCCCCGGGCATCGGCTATGAAGTCGACCGCCGCCAAGTGGAGCGGTATACGCAGTTTGCGAAGGTGTTTCATCGTACGGCGACGGCATAAAGGATGATAAAAGGGAGGCGATGTAAAACGAAATCGACATTCTGCCAATGTTGTTTTGGGAGTTCTTGAAGACTATCAAGGACAGGGCATTGCCACTAAACTATTCAACAAAGCGTTTGAGTGGGCAAAGGAAGTTGGAATTTCGAGATTAGGACTTACGGTCATGAAAGGGAACGATAAGGCGTTCAACTTATATAGGAAGATGGGATTCGTATTAGAAGGCGAGAGGGTTCAATCATTAAGAGTGGGCGGAGAATTTGTCAATGAATATTACCTATACAAACTGTTGTAACGCCAATTTGGGGCTGACCCAAAACGCATTCGCGTTTTGGATCAGCCCCTTCTTCGTTGTGTTACACGCGTCCGATCCCAGTATTCGCCTTGACGACAATTTCCGTATATTTCTTTTCATCCGCTTTTTTCGACGAGACGAGCGTGCCGACGATGGCGCCGACAAAGCCGAGCGGAATCGAGATGATGCCCGGGTTGGCGAGCTTAAAGAGCGGTTCGCCGACGAAAATGGCAGCACCCGGCTGCGGCGACCAGACGTTCGGGCTGAAGAAGACGAGCACTAAAGCGCTGATGAGCCCCACCAACATGCCTGTAATCGCTCCGGTGGTGTTAAAGCGGCGCCAGAAAATCGTAAAGACGATCGTCGGCAAGTTGGCGCTTGCGGCGACCGCAAATGCCAGTGATACAAGGAACGCGACGTTCATTTTTTGCGCGACCAGCGCCAACAAAATCGATAATACGGAAACGCCGACAGACGCCCAGCGGGCGGCGAGCATTTGTTCTTTTTCCGTCGCTTGGCCGCGCCGCAAAATATGGCTGTAAAAGTCATGGGCAAACGCCGAGGCGGCTGACAGAACGAGCCCGGCGACAACGGCCAAAATGGTCGCAAACGCTACGGCAGAGATGAAAGCGAACAAGAAATCTCCGCCAAGGGCTTCTGCCAACAGCGGGGCGGCCATATTGCCGGCCGGATTGGCGGCGACGATTTTGTCATAGCCGACGAACGCGGCGGCGCCAAACCCTAAAAAGATCGTCATTACGTAGAAAATCCCAATGATCCATGTTGCATAAACGACCGATTTGCGCGCGGTCGGCGCGTCTTTGACCGTAAAGAAGCGGATCAAAATATGCGGCAGCCCGGCCGTCCCCAACACGAGCGCCAAGTTTAAGGAAATCGTATCGAGCGGGTCTTTAAACTTGTTGCCCGGGTTTAAAAACGCTTCGCCAAGCGGTGTCGCGGTTTTGACTTCATGGAACATTTTGGCGATGCTGAAATCGAATTTAGCAAAGACGATGATGGAAATGATAAACGTACCGACCATCAATAAGACGGCTTTGACGATTTGCACCCAGCTCGTGGCCGTCATGCCGCCGAAGACGACGTACACCGTCATCAAAACGCCGACGATCAAGACAGAATAAACGTAGTCTAAGCCTAACAGAAGCTTGATGAGGCCGCCGGCGCCGACAAGCTGGGCGATCATATAGAAGATCGAGATGGCGATCGTATTTAACGCCGCGACGCCGCGCACTTTCTTATCATCAAAACGGGCGGCGATCATATCGGCCATCGTGTATTTGCCGAGGTTGCGAAGCGGCTCGGCAACGATGTACAAGACGACAAGATAAGCGACAAGGAAGCCGATGCTGTAAAAGAAGCCGTCAAATCCCGTCAGCGCGATCATGCCGGCAATGCCGAGAAAAGAGGCGGCGGACATATAGTCGCCGGCGATGGCGAGCCCGTTTTGCCAGCCGGTGAGGCTGCTGTCAGCGGTGTAAAATTCGCTCGTTGTTTTCGTGCGCTTGGAGGCGTAGTACGTAATGACGAGCGTCAAGGCAACGATGATGAGAAAGAGGAAAAAGGCCAACCCGTGCATTAGGCGTTTCCTCCTTCCTTCGCTTCTTGCTTCACTTGCTCGACGATGGCATCAAATTGTGCTGCGCGTTTCGAATAAAGGATGCATAAGGCCCATGTCATGATAAATTGCGCAAAGGCAAACAGCCAAGCCCAGCTGACCGGCCCGATCGCCGGCGCATTGAGTGCTTTCGAGTACGACGTTAATACCGGAAGGGTGAAGTAAAAAACGAAGAAAAAGACGGTCGCCGGAACGATAAAGCGTTTCTTCGCTTGGATGAGGGCGCGAAATGAAGCTGACTGGGCGATCGCTTCGTAATTAGCGCCGACCGGATCGGAAAACGACTGCTTTTTGACGGCCATGAAAATCCCTCCTTGATTTGAATTCAAGCGTTTTCAAAATGAGATATCGATGCATGACGATGATCGGAAGAACCATCCTCCTTTCTGTCACAAATTTGTCACATATTCATTATATATTTATCTGAAAAAATTGTAAATTAATATTTTTTGTTATTTTAAAAAACTATTTTTTGCTTTGCCGCACAAAACGGAAAAAATTTTTTGCTGTTTTTCTTATTTTCGCACTTTACAAAAAAACAAGGATCATGTAGAATGACAACTGTATTCGACAATAAAATTCAACAATTTTCTACAAAAAACGACAAGGGGAGACATCTATGAATTTGTTTCGTAAAAAACCGATTCAGTTGCTCATGAAAGAATCGGGGGCAAAAGGAGCTTCGCTGCGAAAAGAGTTAGGCGCATTTGATTTGACGATGCTCGGCATCGGCGCCATTATCGGGACAGGCATTTTCGTCTTGACCGGGGTGGCGGCGGCGGAACATGCTGGTCCGGCTCTCGTTCTTTCGTTCGTTTTGTCTGGGTTGGCGTGTGTGTTTGCGGCGCTTTGCTACGCAGAATTTGCCTCAACTGTGCCAGTGTCGGGGAGCGCTTACACTTACAGCTATGCCACGTTTGGTGAGCTCATCGCTTGGATTTTGGGATGGGATTTGATTTTGGAATACGGGGTTGCTTCGTCGGCGGTCGCTGTCGGTTGGTCCGGCTATTTCCAGGGGTTGCTTTCCGGTTTTGGCATCGAGCTGCCGAAGGCGCTAACGAGTGCGTATGATCCGGCGAAAGGAACGTTCATCGATTTGCCAGCGATTATCATCGTTCTGTTCATTACGTTTTTGTTGAATTTAGGTGCGAAAAAATCGGCTCGTTTTAATGCGGTGATCGTTGCCATTAAAGTGGCGGTCGTGCTGCTCTTTTTGGCGGTCGGTGTTTGGTACGTCAAACCGGAGAACTGGACGCCGTTTATGCCGTATGGCTTCTCTGGCGTGGCGACCGGCGCGGCGACGGTGTTTTTCGCTTACATCGGCTTTGATGCGGTGTCGACGGCGGCGGAAGAAGTGCGCAATCCGCAGCGTGATATGCCGATTGGCATCATCGTCTCGTTGCTTGTGTGCACATTGTTGTATATTGCGGTTTCACTCGTATTGACAGGCATCGTTCCGTACGAGCAGCTCAACGTGAAAAACCCAGTGGCGTTTGCGTTAAACTATATCCACCAAGACTGGGTGGCGGGCTTTATTTCGCTCGGGGCGATCGCCGGCATTACGACCGTGCTCCTTGTGATGATGTATGGGCAGACGCGTCTCTTCTACGCCATCAGCCGCGACGGTTTGCTGCCGAAAGTGTTTGCTCGCATCAGCCCGACGCGCCAAGTGCCGTATGTCAATACGTGGCTGACGGGAGCGGCTGTAGCGGTATTCGCCGGCATCATCCCGCTCAACAAATTGGCGGAACTGACGAACATTGGCACACTCTTTGCCTTTATCACCGTCTCGATCGGCGTGTTGGTGTTGCGTAAAACGCAGCCGGACTTAAAGCGGGCATTCCGCGTTCCGTTTGTCCCGGTCGTCCCGATTTTGGCTGTCTTATTCTGCGGCTACCTCGTTCTTCAGCTTCCGGCGATGACATGGATCGGTTTTGTCTCGTGGCTGCTGATCGGTCTAGTGATTTACTTTATCTACGGCCGCAAGCATAGTGAGCTGAATGAAATGGCACGGACGGAAGAAAAGGCTGGATGAGCGGCCACATAATGAAAAGGGGGCTGTCCCAATGGGGAAACAGCCCCTTTTTCCATTTCGTCAAACTTTTCGGCAACACCGCGTTTCCCCTTTTTCATTAGATGGGAAAAACACCTGATTTTTTGCCGATGGAAGGCGTGTGCTCGGCGCGGCGGCGTTGGGCTCTTTTGGGGACCTGTGTTCACTTGCACAGCTAAAAAAATCCCCTTTGAACGACGGTCATATTTGGATTGCGATGTGCGAATAGTATAAAGAACGAGCGTCAGTCCGGTTTTGTATGAGCGGGGTGAAAAGGGTGTTTGGGACATTATTGAAAAGAAGAGAGAGAACGCTTGAACGGACGGTTGTGGAAATTCAGCGGGGAAATGAAGCGTTGCGCAATGAGCTTATCCGGCAATATAAGCCGTTTATCGTCAAAACAGTCTCAAGTGTATGCAAGAGGTTCATCCGCGAGGAAGATGATGAGGCGAGCATCGGGCTGATCGCTTTTAACGAAGCGATTGAAAAATATGCGTTGCACAAAGGAGGTTCCTTTCTGTCGTTTGCGGAGCTGCTCATTAAGCGGCGCCTCATCGATTACATTCGAAAAGAGGTGAGAACGCGAGAGGCCATATGGCATGTCGAAGATGAAGAAAACGGCGAGCAGGCGGCGCAAACGTACGTAGATGCGAAATTATCGGTTGAGGAGTTTTATAGGCAAATCGAACAGGAACAGCGTCGGGAAGAAATTCTCCATTACCAGCAAGTGCTGAAACAATTCGGCATTCATTTTCACGATTTAGTCGAACAATCGCCAAAACATAAAGACGCCCGCCTCAACGCTATTCGTGTGGCTGAACTGCTTGTTGCGAATGACGAATGGCTTGGTATTTTGTTTCGAAAAAAGCAACTGCCGATCAAACAGCTGGAAACGATGGCGTCGGTCAGCCGCAAGACGATTGAGAGAAACAGAAAATACATTATTGCGGTCGCGGTCATTTTGGCAGGCGATTACATTTACTTGAAGGACTATATAAAAGGGGTGCTTTCATCGTGAAAAAGGGAATTGTGCTGGAGTTGGATGAAGAGTTCGTCACTGTATTGACGCCGGAAGGGGAATTTCTTCGATTGAAAAAAGAAAAAGAATGCGAGATTGGAGAAGAGGTCAAAGCGAATGCGGTTGGCCGTCCTTTTCCGTTTCGCCGCCGTTCGTTTCGATATGCGCTCATAAGCGTTCTAACGGCGGCCACGGTGCTTCTAGCGACTTGGATTCAATGGCCTTCCAATGCGGTGTACGCCTACATGTCGATCGACATCAACCCAAGCATGGAAGCGGGCGTCGACGCGGAGCTGCGCGTGTTGACGCTGAAGGCTTACAATGAGGAAGGAAAGAAGGTGCTGGCGGCGCTTCCTTCCTGGAAACGTCAACCGTTTTCTTCGGTAACGAAACAAATCATTGCGTTAAGCGAACAAAAGGGGTATTTAAAGAAAGGCGGGGAAGTGCTGATTACGACGGTGGAGAGGGAGCGCGACGCCTCTTCAGCGCGGAAGCTGTCCGCAGCGCTCGCGGAAATCCAGCGGTCAGTGGCGGATGACCGGATTGTCATTACCACGGCCAATAGTACGATGGCAGTGCGCAACCAAGCTGTCAAACGGGGGATGACAACCGGAAAACTATTGCAAATCGAGAAAAAGGTGAAACCGGCTGCGCCAGCATCTGTCCGCTCGGCAGATGGAAACGGCCGGAAAGGAGAAGGTTGGAAAGATAAGGCCAAAGGTGGAGAAAAAGAAAACAAAATGCCAGCGGTCAAAGAACAACCGACACAACAGCCGTCAAAGAAACAGAACCATAACGAGTCAAACCCGAAGCCATCAAAAAACGAAAAACAGTCGCCGCGCAAGCAGAAACATTCTCATCCGACCAAAGGAAGCCTTTCTCCTGAAAAAGAGAGTTATGTGAAATGGAAAAGCCATGGGAACGCCCGTCCGTTGCGGCCAGGCGCTCATTATGAAAAGAAAAAGGGGAATGGGGGCGACAGCGGCAAGGAGGGACACCGCCGCCAAGCCGACGTCCACCGCCATTTGAAAGCGATGGATGCCAAAACGAAAAAAGCCGAGTGATTCCGCTCGGCTTTATTCCGTTTTTCGGCCTGCCAATTCGCTTTGTGCTTGAGCAATGAGCCGTTTCGTAATCTCTCCGCCGACGGAGCCGTTGGCGCGCGAAACCGTGCCAGCCCCGAGCTGTACGCCAAACTCTTGGGCGATTTCGTACTTAATTTGTTCCAACGCTTGTTCGATGCCTGGAACAAGCAGTTTGTTGCTTGAACGAGCCATATGAAATTCCTCCTTGATGGTTTTTTTGATGCGGTATGATTAGTATGGACGATCTAACAAAGAGATATGGTTGGGAATTAAAGGAGGAATTTTTCATTAAAAAAAGATTGCAAACGTTTTCGGTTATTGTTTATAATGAAAACGAGCAGATGACCGAAAACGTTTTGGAGGAATGGCAGTGACAACCATTAAAGATATTGCCAAGGCAGCGGGAGTTTCGATTACGACGGTTTCACGCGCGCTGAACGGCTATTCCGATGTGAATGAAAAAACGAGACAAAAAATCATGGATATCGCGAAGCAGTTGAACTACAGCCCCAATACACTGGCGCGCGGGCTTGTCATGAATAAATCGAAGACGATCGGGCTGCTCGTTTCTGGATTAACAAGGGAAAGTGCCAAGGATAATTTTACCTTTGAGGTGCTGGCCGGCGTCAATGAGTATGTCAGTGAAGTCGATTATGATATGGTGCTGTTCAGCACGACATCGACCAAGCAAAGAGAAAAAACGTATACACAGCTTTGTCGGGAGCGGCGCGTCGATGGGGCGATTTTGCAAGGGATTCGTACGGATGACCCGTATTTGCATGAGGTCGTGGAAAGCGAAATTCCATGTGTCCTGATTGATATTCCCATCGAGTCCAAAACCGTTGGCTATGTGACAACGGACAATGTGCTGGGTGCGAAAAAAGCGGTGCGTCATTTAATTGAGCTCGGGCATAAACGGATCGCTATGATCAATGGATATGAATACGCATTTGTGAGTGAACAGCGTGAGAAAGGATTCAAGGAAGCATTGATTGAAGCAGGTTTGCCCGTACGCGAATATTGGATTGCCAATGGAGCGTTCCGCGAAGAAATCGCGGAGCAGGAGGCATTGAGGCTGCTTCAGCAATATCCAGAAATTACGGCTTTCTTTTGTGCAAGCGATTTAATGGCGCTAGGTGTCATCAAGGCAGTAAAACAGCTTGGAAAGCGGGTTCCGGACGATGTGGCCGTGATTGGCTACGATGACATTATTTTAGCGTCCTATTCATCGCCTGCACTCTCCACCATCGCCCAAGACAAATTTGCTATGGGATATGAGGCCGCCAAGCTGTTGATTGATATGTTGGAAGGCAACGCTCAGTCCCATGTCAAGATTCTGGAAACAGAACTGAAAATACGGGGGTCGACGGTGAAAAAAGATGGATGAGGGCTTTTTTCACCGCCCTGAGCCAGTTTCAGTTATGATCCAAAACGTTTCGGATTGTTGTGGTGTCATGAAGACAGACTTTTTTTGAATCATCAATGAAAACGTTTTGGAATTCGCTTGTAAGCATAATTGACGCAGGAAAGACATCGTGCTGTTGAGCCGATGATGACAACCTAGAATCAGGGGGAAGCAGCATGGATTATCGAGTGATTAAAGAAAACGATGTGTTTTTATTGACGGATCAAGACGGGGATATCCCTGAACATCATCCGTACGGATTAGGGCTGTATACAAAAGACACCCGTTTTTTGAGCAAATGGAGTTTGCGCATCAATGGGGAAGAACCGGTGCTGCTGGCGTCTGATGCGGCGCAAAATTATGTCGCTACCATTTTATTGACAAACCCTCATATTGAACGGGACGGAGAGCTGATTTTGTGGCGCGAATCCGTTGAAATTGAGCGCAAACGATTTATTTATGCGGGTGTGCTCTATGAAACCATTAAGCTGAAAAATTATCATCCCAAGCCGGTGCAATTGGAAATCAGCGTGCACATGGATGCCGATTTTGCCGATATGTTTATCGTTCGCGGCTTTCAGACAGGAGAGGTGGGAAAGCGGACAGGCCAGACCATTGGAAAACGTTCGCTCACGTTCCATTACGAGGGAGCCGACGGAGTGGAACGGGCAACGAAGGTCAGCTGGGATCGAGAGGAGAAAACCGTTAAGGAACATGGAGAAATTGTTTTTGACTTTGCGCTCGACCCGGCGGAAGAGCAGACGGTTACGTTGATGGTCGAACCAATCATCGGCAAAACAGGCAGAGTGGAGGTCATTCCGCCTGAACAGGCGCTTCAACGATTGCAAGAATCCTATCAGCGTTGGGAAAGGGAAACAGCGAACGTCATCACGGACGAACGACAGTTTGAGCGTTTAGTCCGCCGGGGCATTGGGGATTTGCGGGTGCTGCTTACGGATCTTGGCTGTGGGCCATTTCCGGTGGCCGGACTTCCGTGGTTTGGCGTTCCCTTCGGCCGGGACAGTTTGATTGCGGCTTTGCAGCTGCTCCCGTTCAACCATGAAATAGCCAAAGGCACGTTGTTGACAATGGCCCGCTATCAGGGAACGAAAGTAGACCCGTGGCGCGATGAACAGCCTGGAAAAATCATGCATGAAATCCGATTCGGTGAGTTGGCCAATACGAATCAAATTCCGTTTACCCCTTATTACGGAACGATCGATGCGACGCCGCTCTTTTTAGTTCTGTTGGTGGAGTATGTCAAATGGACCGGCAACTTCGATCTCGTCCGGCAGCTTCGATCCAACATTGATGCGGCGCTCCATTGGATTGACCGGTATGGCGACCGCGACGGCGATTTATTTGTCGAGTATTTCCAGGAGTCGAGCAAGGGGATTGCCAATCAGGGATGGAAAGATTCAGGCGATTCGATTGTGCACGAAAACGGCGAGTATGCCCGCGCGCCGATCGCCCTTGTTGAAGTCCAAGGCTACGTTTATCACGCCAAAATGGGGCTTGCCGACATTTTCGAACAGCTTCAGGAAGTGGAAAAAGCAGAAGCGCTTCGAACGCAGGCGGAAGCTTTGAAAAAGCGCTTTGAAGAACAGTTTTGGATGGAAGATCGGAAATTTTATGCTCTTGCGTTAGATGAAAACAAAGCCCCTGTCAGAACGATTACATCGAACCCAGGTCATGTGCTGTTTTCAGGAATGCTCGAAGGAAGGCGGGCGGATGCCGTCATTGACACCCTTCTTTCGGAAAAAATGTTTTCGGGTTACGGCATCCGGACGATGGCCGAAGGAGAAGCGGGATATAACCCGATGAGCTATCATAATGGAAGCATTTGGCCGCATGACAACAGCCTCATTTTGCTTGGCTTAAGCAAACTGGGGAGGCGGCGCGAGGCAAAGACGGTCATTGAAGGACTCATGGAAGCATCGATGCATTTTGAGTATGATCGCTTGCCGGAGTTGTTTTGCGGCTACAGCCGGTCAGAGGGAAAACCGGTCCGCTATCCTGTCGCCTGCTCGCCTCAGGCGTGGGCGGCTGGGACGCCGCTTGTGTTTGTTCAGGCGTTATTAGGATTGTTTCCTAATGCGTTGGAAAAGAATATTTATCTGTCGCCGACGTTGCTTGATTCGATGAATATGTTGCGTGTGGAAAACATCCTAATCGGCGGCGGGCGATTGTCATTGACGGTTACCCGTGAGCAGGATAACTTCCATGTCCAAATCGATGAGAATACGACGGGTTGGGATATTGTCCTTCGTTAACAGCAGGGGAAGCATTCCTTTCCCTGTGTATATAAACCAATTTTTAGGGGAGGTTGTTTACATGGGCAAAACAAAGTGGATGGCAGCGCTAGGCATCACAACGATGCTGTTTGGCAGCCTTTTGGCCGGTTGCGGCGGTGGTGAGAAAAGTGAGAAGGCAAACGGGGGGAGTAAGCAAGGCGAGAAAGTAGAAGTCACGTTAGCTGGCTGGGGCGGCAATCCAACGGAGCAAAAGTTGTTGAAACAAACGTTGGATGATTTTGAAAAAAAATATCCCAACATTAAGGTCAAGTATGAAGTCATTGCCGACCAGTATATGGATGTCATCAAAACCCGTTTAGCGGGTGGGCAAGGGCCGGATGTGTTTTACCTTGATGCATTTGAAGCCCCAGCTCTGATTGAAACAGGGGCGCTTGAGCCGCTTGACAAATATGTAACGGACGATTTTGACATTAACGATTTTGAAAAACCGATGCTTGATGCGTTTAAAGGGAAAGATGGAAAAATTTATGGGTTCCCGAAAGACTATTCGACGCTAGCACTGTTTTACAATAAAAAGATGTTCGAAGAAGCGGGTGTTGAAGTCCCGAAAACTTGGGACGAACTGCGGGAAGTGGCGAAGAAGCTGACAAAAGGGAAACAAGTATACGGATTTGGCGTTGCTCCGGAACTGGCTCGCTTATACTACATTGCTGAATCCAAAGGCGGCAAAGTTGTGACAGATAATAAAGCGAGCTTCGCTGATCCGAAAGTAGTCGAGGCGCTCCAGCCGATCGTTGATATGCACTTAAAAGATAAGTCGGCAGCCCAACCTAATGAAGTTGGGGCTACATGGGGCGGCGAGATGTTCGGTCAAGGCAAGGCGGCCATGGTCATTGAAGGAAACTGGGCGATTCCGTTCCTGCAAGAGACGTTCCCGAACTTAGAATTTGGAACGGCTGAAATTCCAACGATCAACGGCAAAAAAACGACTATGGCTTATACGGTTGCCTATGTCATGAACAAAGATTCGAAAAAGAAAGAAGCCGCTTGGAAGCTGATCGAGTATTTGACAGGAAAAGAAGGAATGAAAACATGGACGAGCAAGGGATACGCTTTGCCGACGCGGAAATCGGTCGCTGCTGAATTGGGATTTGACAAAGATCCGCTGCGTGCACCGCTTGTCGCTGGCGCATCGTATGCGACCGTATGGCAGAATGGAACGAACTTGCCGATTATTACGAATAACTTCAATAACCAATTTGTCAGCGCTTTCCTCGGTGAACGTCCGCTTGCTGAAGCGTTGAAAGAAGCACAAAAAACGGCGAACAGCGAAATCGAAAGCAAATAAGGCGAATCAGCCCTTGGCAGACGGGTCATGCTCTGCCAGGGAGCTGTTCCTTTCTTTCTAACCGCAGCTATTTTTGGCTGCGTTAGAAAGAGAGGAACAGCGATTTGATTCTCGGCAAGGAGAGGGAATAAGATGAAAAGAATGTCAACGAAGCGAATGTGGCGCGAAGCGGGAGCAAGCTACTTGTTTTTGTCTCCTACTTTATTTGTGCTGCTTCTTTTTATTATCGGCCCGATTTTGTTTGCGATTTTTCTGGCCTTTCACAAAGTGCAATTGTTGGGTACGACTTCGTTTGAGTTCGTCGGGTTGGACAATTTCAAGCGCATGGCCGATGATACTCGGGCCAAAATCGCGTTATGGAACACGCTGAAATATGTCGTCATTGTCGTTCCATGCCAGACCATTTTAGCGCTTGTATTAGCGGCGACATTAAATGCAGGGCTCAAGGGACAAAAGTTTTTCCGCATTGTGTACTTTTTGCCGACGTTGACGTCCTCGGCCGTGCTGACGCTCATTTTCATGTGGATGTACAACCAAAATGGACTTATCAATCACGTATTGAAAGCGGTTGGTTTGCCGACATATAACTGGATCGGCGATCCCGATGTAGCATTGAATGCCATTATGATCATGAACATTTGGGCGACAGCCCCATACTTTATGGTCATTTATTTGGCGGCGTTGCAAGATATTCCTGATTCCTTGTATGAAGCAGCTGAGCTGGACGGCGCGAACGCTTGGCAAAAGTTTTGGCATATTACTGTTCCCTATTTGCGGCCGGTGACTTCATTTGTCGTGGTCATGGGGCTGATTGGGACATTCCAGCTGTTTGACCAATCGTATATTTTCTCGGGCGGTTCCGGCGGTCCGAACAACTCGACGTTGACGGTTGTGCTTTTGATTTACCAATATGCATTTAAAACATTAGGGACAATGGGATATGCCGCTGCGCTTGCGTTTGCGTTAGCGATTTTGATTTTCATCGTGACATTGTTGCAACGGAAGTTGTCAAAAGAAGAGTCTCTTTATTAAGGGGATGAGCATGGATGAAAAAGAAAATGGGCATTGGAAAGCTGTTGCTGTATGCGGTCTTGATCACATATGCCGTGATTACGATGATTCCGTTTTTATGGGCGCTGTCTTCGTCGTTTAAGACGCTTGAAGAAATTGTGAGCGGAACCATGTCCTTTATTCCGAAAAAGTTTACGCTTGATAATTATAAGCAGATTTTTGTCGAACAGGAGCTATTTCCACGCTGGCTGCTAAACAGCGTTGTGGTTGCGGGAACTGTGACGGTGCTGAATTTATTGTTCAACTCTATGGCTGGCTACGCGTTGGCCCGACTGCAATTTCCCGGCAGAAAACCGCTGTTTCTGATCATTTTGGCTGTCTTGATGATTCCAGCCCAAGTGACGATGATTCCGAACTATTTGATTTTGAAACAGCTCGGTTGGTTGAACTCGTATCAAGGAATGATCGTGCCGACGATGGTGAACGCTACGTTTATTTTCATGATGAGGCAATTTTTCATTAACTTTCCAAAAGAGTTGGAAGAGGCGGCAGAACTTGATGGACTCGGGCGGCTCGGGATCTTTTTCCGGATTGTTCTTCCGCTCGCTCGTCCGGCGTTGGCGGCTCAAGCCATTTTCGTCTTCATGGGTTCGTGGAACGATTTCATGCGCCCGCTCATTATTTTGTCCGATCCGCAGCTGTTTACGCTGCCGCTTGGGCTTAACAGCTTCAAAGGGCAATATATTAGCTACTGGAACTACATTATGGCTGCATCAATGGTATTTACCATGCCTGTATTGGTTATTTACGCCTTTTTCAATCGCTATTTTATTAAAGGGATTTCATTCACAGGTGGAAAATAACAGATATTTTGCATACTGGTTTACCGATCATTGCGAAAAGGGGCTGTTTGCCGAAAGGAAGGTTGTCCTCCTTTGGCGGCAGCCCTTTTTCATTCGGCATATCCATAAAAAAAACGTACATCATATAGGTGGAAATATAGACTCCATTAGGATGATGACAGACGGGAGATGTACCGGCTATGGAGACGCGTGAACTACTCCCGCTTCGCTTTGCTTGAAGTGGGAGTCTTCTTTCGGAACTATGATAAAACGCACCTGAACGAGGCATGATAAGAAAAAATGTGAAAGGAGGATGGGTGTGGCCAACGTCGCATTTCCAGTCGCCCGTCTTCATGACGGGACGCTTCGCCAGCTTCAGCAACTCGAACAGCGGCTGCGTGAAGAAACAGGAGAAGAAATTGTGCTTGTCGCTTATGAGCGGAAAACGGTTGATGAGGAGGAGACGAAACGATGATGAAGCGAAAAGTGAAATTTGACGCAGCGAAAAACAACAATAAAACGCCAACGGAAAGTTTGCCGGATACCGAATTTGCGGCACAATATGCCGGCGAGGAGGACATGATCCGCGGCGCGAACCGCAATTCGAAAAAAGGGAGACAAGGAGGCGGCGATGGGTAAAGAGCATAAGAAGCGGCCCGCTCGAACGAATGAAGAAATGGCGTTTGAATGGGGCGATTTCGCTCGTGATCAGCCGTTTTGGCTGATCGAGGAGCAAAAGCAAGCAAAGGAGAAGGAGACAAAACAAAAAGAGCCGCCGCGGTGAGGCCGCCGTTTTGATGGGATTGGATCGGTGGGCGGACAAAGAAGAGCGCTGGAAACAGCGCTCTTTTTCGCTTGGGCGTTCAATCCGATGCGGATGACGCAAACAGGGTGGAAAGCGGTGCAGAAAAGACCGTAGTTCCTGTGCCAGACGGGTCGAAATAGGCGACGATGGCCGTTGGCGCAAACGAGAGCTGCTTCGCGGCGATATAGCAGCCGACATCGACCGGCACGATTTCAACGACCGTATGTTTAAACAATTCCTTTTCCCCGAGCCCGAGGGCGGCAAAGTCCTCCCCAAGCGCCTCGGGGCGCTCAAGCAACGCGCGGTAGACGGTCGTGCGCGTCGTTTTCTCCGTTTTTTCTTCCCACCACGGCTTGCGCGGCTTATGCTTTTGTCCACGCAAGTAGTCGTATTTCATGAGCGATTCGGCGACAGGCAGGGCATCTGGCGCACACGTACGTAAAAACTCATGCAGGCGGCGGAATAAATCCTCAAGCTGATGGCCAATGCGCGCCCAGCCGCGCTCATCCCAATACGTGCCAAACTGCTGGAAAAAGTCAAACGGCGATGGGAACACATCGGTCACCAAGTACTCGATCGTTTCGTCCATTCGATGGGCGTTCCAATACTTTTCGAGCACGTCTTCCACTTGCTTGATGCGGATGACGTCATCAAACGACAAGACGTTGTTGGCGAGCACTTCGTATGGCGCATGGTCCATATACACATAGCCGTACTCCTCGGCGCGCAGGCGCAGCCCAGTGCCGCGCAGCAGTTTCAAAAAGCCAAGCTGCAGTTCTTCCGGGCGAAGGGCGAACACGTCGTTAAACGTCTTTCGGAACGAGTTGTAGTCTTCTTCGGGCAGACCGGCGATCAAATCCAAATGCTGGGCGATTTTCCCGCCTTCTTTAATCATCGTCACCGTTCGCGAAAGTTTTGCGAAGTTTTGCTTGCGCATAATGAGACGGTTCACTTCGTCGTTTGTCGACTGGACGCCGATTTCAAAGCGGAACAGCCCGGGCGGCGCCTCCTTGTTTAAAAACTCGATGACCTCCGGGCGCATAATGTCGGCGGTAATTTCAAACTGAAATACCGTTCCCGGTACATGTTCGTCAATTAAAAAGCGAAACATGTCCATTGCATAGCTGCGGCTGATGTTGAACGTCCGGTCGACGAACTTGATCGTCCGCGCTCCGTGCTTCATTAAATAGCGTAAATCATCCTTGATTTTTTCACGGTCAAAATAGCGGACACCTACTTCAATCGAGGACAGGCAAAATTGGCAACTGAACGGGCAGCCGCGGCTTGTCTCCACATAGATGATCCGGTTCGGAAGATGTGGGATGTCTTCCGGAAAGCGAAACGGCGACGGCATATCAGCAAGGCGGAGCTTGTTCCGTTGTGGATTCATGACGATGCGGTCTCCATCGCGAAACGCCAGCCCTGCGACATCTGCCACTTCTTTGCGGCCTTCTAAGGCAAAGAGCAGCTGTTTAAACGTTTCTTCCCCTTCACCGATGACGATAAAATCCAATTCCGGCACCCGCTCCATCCATTCACGCACATCGTACGACACTTCCGGTCCGCCGGCGACGATGACAATATTCGGCGCTGCTTTTTTCAACAGCTTGACGACTTTGATCGTTTCTTCAATGTTCCAAATGTAGCAGCTGAAGCCGATGACATCCGGACGGCGTTGGTACAAATCAGTCACAATGTTCAGCACCGGGTCTTTGATCGTATACTCAACAAGCTTGACGTCAAATTCGGGCTGAGCGTATGCTTTTAAATAGCGGATGGCTAAATTCATATGAATGTATTTGGCGTTCAATGTCGCACAGACGATGTTCATCGCAACAAAACCCCTTTGTCTATAATATAGCAGCAAAACTCCTTTGTCTATAATTTATAGATGCAATTGGAAGCTTTCATTTGGCTTTAAGCGAGGGGGGAGAGTTGACTATCATGCAGTTTAGCCAAATGAAAAAGCAGAAAAACTTGTCGAACATTGTGGAAAAGAATTTTAAAAAATCTTCGTAAATCAAGGGAGGAGTAAATTTTTCCACATCGAATATATATTTCGTTGAATGGTTTGAATAGACAAGGAGAGATGGATATGGCCCAAAGCCTTTCTCCTCGGGAAGAACAAAATGCATCGCCGGATGTGCGGTCGCTTGAAGAGGAAAATCGGCGGTTAAAAGAGCGGTTGAACAGTTATTCGATCATTTTTGAGCGGTCGCTCGATGCGATCGTGATTTTAAATAAAAACGGTGAATTTGTCGATGTGAACGAAGCGGCGTGCAAGCTGTTTGAGATGGATAAGTTTTCGTTGATCGGCCATTCGTTTTCTTCGTTCCTCGAACTTGTGCCGCCCGATATTTTGCTGTTTCAGCGCTCGATGTTGCAAAAGTTCGGTTCGTTCAGCGATGAACTGCTCATCAAACTGCCGGACGGCAAAGTGAAGCATGTGGAATTTTCGATGAAAAAGGATGTGTTCGACGAATTTGACCTTGTCATGATGCGCGACATCTCAGCCCATAAGGCGCTTGAGCGCGAACGCATCATTCATGAGTTTTTGTTTCGCGACGTATTCAACCGCGCTGTTGACGGCATCGTCATTTTCGATGAATTTGGGCGGTTTATCGATGTCAATCCGGCGTTTTCGATGAGCTTGAACTTGGAAAAAGGAAAACTGCTCAATTTGTCGTTTCAGCAGTTCGTCGCCCGCGAATGCGCCAATGAGTTCGCTCGGCTGCTCGCGGAAGTGAAAGAAAAGGGAACGGCCAAAGGCGAGTTGTCGCTTGTCCGCCCGGACGGAACGGTGAAAATGTTTGAGCTGACGGCGACTTCCAACGTCTATAGCGGGTTTTACATGGCCATTATGCGCGATGTGACAGAAAGAAAAAATATGGAAATCAAGTTGCAAAAAAGCGAAGAACGGTTCCGGGCTATTTTCGAACAAGCGCATGAGGCGATCCTCATTTGGGACGATTTTGGCTGCATATTGAACGCCAATCCGGCGGCGAGCCGGACGTTTGAGCTGCCCTTGAATTTGCTTGTGCGCCGCAATTTGTTTGATTTTGTCGACTATGGGGACGAAAAGGTGAAACGCATTTTCAGCGAGTTCCGGCGCAAAGGGGAAATCCGTGACGAGCTGACGTTTCATATGCCGAACGGTGAGGATAAGCAGCTCGAGTTCACAATGAAAAAAGGAGCGATCGACGGGTACCACTTGACGATTTTCCGCAATGTGAGCGAGCGGCGGAAAATCGAGCGCGAGCTGCGCGAAAGCGAGCAAAAGTTCCGGAGCATTTTCGATCATGCGATGGATGGTATTTTGCTTTGGGATGCCAAGCATCGGATCATCGACGCCAATCCGGTTGTCTGCGGCATTTTTTCCGTCGAAAAGGAGGCGCTCCTTGGCCGAATGGTGGTCGAGCTCGTTCCGGAGCGGGCGCGCCGCCAGCTCAACAAGCTGCTTCAACAATGCCAACGCACCGGCGAAGCGAGCGGCGAGGTCGAATTTTTCGACGAGGGAAAAGGGAGAATTATTGAGTTTTCACTGAAAAAGGAAGTGATTCCCGGCGTCGGGATGATGATGCTGCGCGATGTGACCGAGCGCAAGGAGATGGAGCTGCAGTTGCGCAAGTCGGATACGCTCAACGTCGTCGGGGAATTGGCCGCCGGCATCGCCCATGAAATCCGCAATCCGATGACGGCGCTAAAGGGTTTCATTCAGCTGTTGCAAGGAAGCATTGACGGCGACTATTCGATGTATTTTAATGTCATTATGTCGGAATTGAAACGGATTGAGTCGATCATCACCGAGTTTCTGGTCTTGGCGAAGCCCCAGGCGGTGCAGTACAAACAAAATGATATCTGCAAAATTATGCAAGACACGATCGATTTGATCAGCGCCCAAGCGATGATGCACAACGTGCAAATCATCGCCGACTTCGAGCGCGGGCTGCCGCCGGTGTATTGCGAGCCGAATCAGTTGAAGCAAGTGTTCATCAATATTTTGAAAAACGCCATCGAAGTGATGCCAAAAGGCGGGGACATTACGGTGCGCATCACCCGCGCCGGGTGCTATGTGCGCATCTCCATCACCGACCAAGGATGCGGCATTCCAAAAGATAAAATCAAAAAGCTTGGCGAGCCGTTTTATACGACGAAAGAACGCGGCACCGGCCTCGGCTTGATGGTCAGCTATAAAATCATAGAAGAGCACCAAGGGAAAATTGAAGTGGAAAGCGAAGTCGGCGTCGGCACGACGTTCCATATCACGCTGCCGATCGAACGAATGGAAAGGGAGGACGACGATGACGATTGAATATGCAGTATACCGCTCAGAGCTGCTCGGCGACATTTACATCGCCTCCGACGGCGACGCGATTGTCAAAGTCGAGCTGTTTCCAGAAGAATGGCGCGCGTTCGCCGGCGAACATCCGGCTGTCAAAAGCTGGTCGCCGCTTCTTGAACGCGCGCTTAGGCAGCTGGATGAGTATTTCCACGGTCGACGCCAAGCATTTGACTTGCCGCTGAAGTGGAAGGGAACTGCCTTCCAAGAAGAGGTGTGGGCGGCGCTTTGCCGCATTCCGTACGGCGAGACGGCGACATACGCTGACATCGCCGCGCAAATCGGCCGCCCGAAAGCGGTGCGCGCCGTCGGTCAGGCAAACCGGGCGAATGAACTGTCGATTCTCGTTCCGTGCCACCGCGTTGTCGGCAAAAACGGCGCTCTCATTGGCTATGCTGGAAGCCGCACCGATGTGAAGGCGAAGCTGTTGGAGCTTGAGCGCCGCTTACGTAGATGACGCTCTTGCGTTCGTGGAACAGGCAAAGGGTTTGGAAGGCGTTGTATGCGGATGCTGCAATGAAGCAGGCGGAAAAAGAGGCTGACGGCTTGCCTAGAAAAACGCGTCTGCCCCCGAGGATTGCCATCCACGGGGGCAGAGATCGGGCGTTATTTTTTTTGCCAATGCGACAAGGCGAGGGCGCCGACTAAAATGGCGCCTTTTATAATGTCTTGGGCGTAATACGGAACGTTTGCCATCGTCAAGCCGTTCAGCAACACGCCCATTAAAATCGAGCCGAACAATGTGCCGATGACGTTCGGCTTGCCGGCGCCAAAGACGGAAAAGCCGATGTAGGCGGCGGCGACGCTGTCCATTAAAAGCGAGGCGCCGGCCGACACTTGCCCGGTGCCGATGCGCGAGGCAAGGACGATGCCGCCTAAGGCCGCAAAAAACCCGCTGATGACGTATGCATATGTCCGATAGCGGTTGACCGGGATGCCTGAGAGCCTTGCCGCCTCGCGGTTTTCTCCGGTCAAATAAAAGAGGCGGCCGGGTTTCGTGTACGTTAAAAACAGATGAGCGGCAATGACGACAAACAGCATAAGCAAGACCGAAAACGGCACGCCGAACAGCTCTCCCTGGCCGATAAATAAAAAGGAAGGAATGAATTTGCCCGGCGCCGTGCCGCCATCGGGCAGCGGCATGTCGTTGTAGATCGAAAACCCTTTCGTATAGGTGAGCTGCACGCCGTTAATGGCGTACATCGTCGCCAACGTCGCGAGCAAATCGGGCAATTTGAATTTGACGATCAACAACGAGTTCAAGAGCCCGACAGCAATGCCGAGCAACAGCGGCACGAGCAGGGTGATGAAAATTTCTTGGCGGTACAGGACGAGCGCCGCTGCGCTCGCGATCGTCGCTAGGCTCACCGTCGAGCCGACGGACAAATCGAAGCCATCGACGATGAGCGAAAACGTAATGCCGATTGCCACGAGCGTCACGATCGAAATGGACCGCAAAATGTCACTGAAGTTTTCATACGTAAAAAATCGGTCTTGCGTGATGCCGAAGTAGGCGATAACGGCAAGAATGGCCAGCAAGGTGCCGTGTTTATACAACCATTCAAGAATGGACGGCGCCGTTTTTTTCGACGGCGTTGTGGAAACGGCTGGCTGGCTCATGGATCTCACCTCCGCTGCAATAGTAAACAAGCTGTTCATACGTCAATTCAGCGGCCGGCAGGCGAGCGAGCAGCCGGCCGTCGACCATCACGTAGATGGTGTCGCAAATGTCAAGCAGCTCTTGAAATTCGCTGGAAAAGTACAGCACCGTTTTTCCTTCATCGGCAAGGGAGCGAATGATGGAAAACACCTCTTGCTTCGCATGGACGTCGATCCCTTTGGTCGGTTCGTCAAACAAAAAGACGCGTGCGTTTGTGTTGAGCCATTTGCCGATGACGACTTTTTGTTGATTGCCGCCGCTCAAGTGGCGAACGACGGTGGTGCTTGACGGCGGATGAACACCTAGCGAGCGGACGAGCCCGTCGGCTTCAGCCGCTTCTTTCGCCCAGCTGATCCATTGCCAGCGCGACAGGCGGGAAAGAAGGCGGACGGTCAAGTTCGTTTTCACTGATTCGGGCAAAAACAACCCTTGTTTGCGCCGTTCTTCCGGGATGAGGCAAAGGCCGGCGTCGATGGCTTCATAAGGCGATGAGAACACATAGCGTCTGCCATCAATTTCCCACTCGCCGGATGTGTTCCGGTGGGCGATGAGGCTTTCGGCAAGCTCCGTCTTGCCGGCGCCGACGAGGCCAGCGATGCCGACGATTTCGCCGCGGTGGGCGTATAGGTCGACTGTTGTCCCGGTTTTGTCGATCAAAATTCCGCGGGCGGCAAACGCGATGTCGCTTCTGTATGTGCGTGCTTGTTTCGCGGCGGCGGTCCGCTTCGTTCCAGTCATATGAAGGACGATGTCCTCAAGCGGCAGGCTGCGGGCGCCTCCGTGATAGACGACGCGGCCGTCGCGCAAAATCGTCAGCCGGTCAGCGATCTCCTGAACTTCTTTCAGTTTATGAGAGATGTAAATAAAGCCGACGCCTTGCTGCTTCAGTTCATCGATGATGGCAAACAGACGCCTTGTTTCCGCCTCGCTTAAGGCGGCCGTCGGTTCGTCTAGGATGATATAGCGCGCGTTGGATGACAGCACTTTGGCGAGCACAATCAGCTGCTTTTCATGGAGCGAGCAGTCGCGAACCAATTTCGTCGGCGGCAACGACAGGCCGACGCGGCGAAGCAGGGCGGCGGCCCGCTCTTTTTCTTGACGCAGCGAGCGAATCGGCCGTTGCTTCACATGGACGAACTCGTCCGCCGCTACATTTTCGTAAATCGGCAAGCCGGGAAAGAGCGCTGTGTCAACTTCTTGAACGACGAGGCCGATGCCGGCTTGTTTTGCTTCGCGCGGCGATGAAAACGTGTATATCGTACCGTCGATCGTGATCGTACCAGCGTCAGGCGGAATGGCGCCGGCCAAAATGTTCATGAGCGTGCTTTTGCCGGCGCCGTTCATGCCTAAAAGGGCGTGGACTTCGCCAGGACGAACGTCGAAGTCCACGCCGTCGAGCACGCGCACGGCGCCAAACGATTTTTCCATGCCCCGCATTGACAACCCGTTCATTTTTTGTTCACCTGGGCTTCCAACGTTTTCATCCACGGCGAGATGGCGACATTGGATTGCCCCCAGCCCGGGATGTATTGCGAAAGCTCATTCATCGACACTTGTTTGTCCGGAAGATCGGACCGTTTCACTAAATGCGGCTCAAGCGAGTAAATGTTCGGCGTTTTTTCTCCAGCGATTTTTTGATACGCGAACCGCACTTGGACGCGGCCGACTTCGGCTGGGTCGGTCGCCGTTGTCGCCACCCATGGGCTGTTTGGTTTTTGGATCATTTGCAAGTCTTCATCGCTCAAATCGATGCCATACACTTTAATTTCCGTGCGCCCAGCTTGCTCGATGGCGCGCGTCGCCCCTTTGGCGAACTCGTCCCAAGTTGCGAAGACAGCGTCAATGTCGCCTTTGTTCGGGTATTTTTTCAAAATCGCTTCCATTTGCGTTTGTGTGTCCAAAGCTGTGTTGGCGCTCGCCGTGCCAAACTTGGCAATTTCTTTAATGTTCGGATAGCGTTTTTTGAACGCGTCATAAATGACATGGCGGCGTTCCATCGGGGTAAAGCCGCCGACCCAAATCGTGACGATGTTGCCTTCCCCGTTTAAGTCTTCTGCGAGCGTTTTTAATGTTTTCCAGGCGAGGCTGTAGTCGTCTTGGTCGATGACGGTGACGCCGGGAATGTTCAAATCGTTGTCAAACGCCACAACTGGAATGCCTTTGGCGACGGCTTTTTTCACCGGGCCTTCGAGCGCATCGGCGCGGCCGTGGTCAAGCAAAATGGCGTCCACATTTTGTGTAATGGCCGTCTCAACGTACGATGCCATTTTGGTTAAATCGTTGTCGGCGTTGTAAATTTGCACCTCGCCGCCGAATTTTTGCACTTGTTCTTTGACGCCGGCGATGTATTGCGATGAGAACGTGCCGATGGACAGTTGCATAATGGCGGCGATTTTCACCGGCTTTTTCAACTTTTCAGGAATGGCCGCTTGCTCGTCGCTTGTTGCCGTCGAGTGGCTGGATGTCGTTTCCGTTTTGTTGTTCGTGGTCTTGGCTCCGTTGGCTGGCTTGGAGCTAACGGCATCTTGCTCGTGTGTGCAGCCAGCCAAGATGGAGAACACGGCAAAGAAAAGAAGAAAAAGGGAAGATAAGGCCTTAAATCGTTTCATGTTGCTCCTCCTTTGTGAATAATGATGGCAGCGTTGCGTTGTAATTGCCGCGAATGATGCCTTTTTCGGTAATGATCGCGGTAATGAGTTCGTTTGGCGTTACGTCAAACGCCGGATTGTATACGTTGACGCCTTCCGGGGCGATGCGCACGCCGGCGATGTGGGTCACTTCATCCGGATGGCGCTCTTCGATCGGGATGTCCGCACCTGTTTTCGTCGTCAAATCGATCGTGGACAACGGCGCAGCGACGTAAAACGGAATGTCAAACGACTTCGCGAGCAAGGCCAGGCCGAACGTGCCGATTTTGTTCGCCGTATCGCCGTTTTGCGCGATCCGGTCGGCGCCGACGATGATGGCGCCAATGCCTTTCGCCTTGATCGCTTGCGCTGCCATGTTGTCGGTGATGAGCGTCACATCAACGCCCGCTTGCATCAGTTCCCAAGCGGTCAGGCGCGCCCCTTGCAACACCGGCCGCGTCTCGAGAGCGTAAACGGATAGTTCAATTCCTTTTTCTTTCGCCAAATAAAACGGGGCGAGCGCCGTTCCGTAGCGGGCGGTGGCGATCGAGCCGGCGTTGCAAATCGTCATCACCCGCTCGCCGGGCCTGAAGAGCGACAAGGCATGCTCGCCAATGCGGCGGCACACATCCTCGTCTTCTACTTGAATGCGAATCGCTTCGTGGACGAGCGTCGTTTTGGCCTCGTTGACGGAAAGGGCGTCGGCCGCAGCGGTGACGAGCCGATCGAGCGCCCAAAACAAGTTGACGGCAGTCGGCCGGGCACTGGCTAGGTAGTCACGATCTCGTTTCAAGCGACGGCGGAATTCATCGAGCGATTCGGTGTCGTAGCGTAAAGCGGCAAGCGCCAGGCCATAGGCGGCGGTGATGCCGATCGCCGGCGCGCCGCGCACTTTCAGCGTGGCAATCGCCTCATAGACGTCTTCCAGAGTGTGCAAGTCGATATATTCGATGATGGATGGAAGCTTTTGCTGGTTTAAAATCGTCACATGCGTCTCGCGCCATTCAACGGAGCGTGGGATGGCAAAAGTGCTCATCGCCATCTTCCTTTCTCTTTTTTTTTGGTTTGTCCGGGTCAGCGCCGCGCAGCTTGCGTCGAGACCCGGACGATTGTATGGCATTATTGTTCCGTTTCGGCAAACAGGCGGCGGAAGTCTTCCGTTCCGGTGAACACGCGGCGCTCAATGATCAAGCGGCGGCCGAGGCGGAGCGCATGACGTTTGGCTGCAAGGCGCGCCTCTTTTTGCTCAATGCCGTCAAGGTCCGCCACATGGGCAAGGCCGATCGTCCGGCGGATCACTTCGCAGCCGGCGAAGCCGACAGCATCGATGAACGCGTGCCGGAGCACGTCCTCGAGCAAGCCCGGCGTCGCGGCGTACGTTTCCACACTCTCGGTGCGCCAAAGGTTTGAGAACACGGACGTGAAAACGTCCCATGTCCGGTCGATGTGGTCAAAGAGCGGCTGTCGCTCCGATTCAGGGCGGGACAACGCATTTAACAGCAAGTTGGCGAAAAATTGGCCAAGGTCAAACCCGATCGGGCCGTAAAAGGCGAATTCCGGGTCAATCACTTTCGTTTCGTCATCGCTGGCGAAAATGCTGCCGGTATGCAAATCGCCATGCAAAAGCACATCGGCTTCGGTTAAAAACTTGCGCTTCAGCTTTGCCGTTTCGAGATGGAGGCGGTCGTCGCCCCAAAGCGCTTCAACGTCTGGGCGCAATTCGTCTTCAAAGTTGTTCGTTTCGTGGTCAAAAAACGGGTCGGTGAAGACGAGGTCTTCGGTAATTTTGCACAGTTCCGGATTGACGAAGCTTTGCGCCAATTTCTTTTTCTCTTGCTGGTTCATGCCGAAGTCAGACGTATAAAATGCCGTTTTGGCGACAAACTCGCCGATATGCTGGGACAAAAGCGGATACGTTTTTCCTTCGATCAACCCTTTGCGGGCGATTTGCAGGCGGGACAAATCTTCCATCACCGTAATGGCGAGCGATTCGTCAGAATAGTAGACTTTCGGCACGTATTGCGGCACATAGCTCGCAAACGTGCGCAGCGCGTTGCTTTCAATGACAGCGCGCTTTAACGTGAGCGGCCAGCTTTCGCCGACCACTTTGGCGTACGGCAACGCTTGTTTGATGATGACGCCTTGTTTCGTTTCTTGATCGACGATATGAAAAACAAGGTTCAAGTTCCCGTCGCCGATCTCGCGGCAGGCAAGCGGCGCTCCGTCGCGGAATAGGCCGAGGCGGACAGCGAGAGATACCGCCTTCGGTTCGGTCAGCGGTTCGTAAACCGATGTTTGAACAGTGGTCATTTCCTTGTTCCCCCTTTTTTCATTTCGCTCGTTTTCAAATGCCGGTTCTGACGCGGCGCTGAAATCTCGGCGTTTCCGGCAAATGAAAAAGCCTCTTTCGCATACGGAAAGAGGCTTGAAGATTCATTACGTTCTTCGCGCCTCTTATCTTTCAGAAAGACATCGGTCTTTCTGTTGGACTTAGCACCGTGCCCTGCGGAAGCATGACGCTTCCGGCGCCGCCCTTGGCGTGCGCCCTATCTCACGATAGTATTACGGTCGGTTGCTGGGCTTCATTGGGCCAATTCCCTCAGCCAACTCTTGATAAGAGTACCGATTTCTCGTATTCAGTTTTTGCAATTTTCACGATGTTGTCAATCGTTTGGTTGTTTGATTCGAATGATACATGGTCGATCAATCGATTGTCAATACGTTTTGAAAAAATTTTTTGCCGCTTCGTAGTCGTGCGGCCGGCGGTCGGCAAACACCGGGATGCGCGCGCGGACGTCCGCAACGAGTGCGGGATCGATGTCGGCCGAGAGAATGCCCGGCTTCTCGTCCGCCTCGGCGATCACTTCGCCCCATGGGTCGATGACGAGCGAATGGCCGGCAAAGACGTTGTTCGGGTCGCGGCCAGCCCGGTTGCAGGCGACGACGTAGCATTGGTTTTCAATCGCCCGCGCCATCAAGAGCGTCCGCCAATGGTGCAGGCGGGGAAGCGGCCATTCGGCGACGACAAACAGCACTTCCGCCCCAGCCAAAGCATGGGCGCGAATCCACTCCGGAAAGCGGATGTCATAGCAAATGACCCCGGCGCATGCAAGCCCGTCGAGCGAAAACAAGCCTAAGCTGCTTCCCGGCTGCAAATACAAATGTTCATCCATTAATTGGAACAGATGGAGTTTGCTGTATTCGCCGACGATTTGACCGCTCCGGTCGGCCACGATCATCGTGTTCGTCACGCCGGTTGTTGTTTTTTTAGCGACCGAGCCGGCGACGAGATGGATGTTGTGTGCTTGCGCTAGGCGGGAGGCGAACGCTTTCGCCCGTTCGGCGCCTTCGTCGGCAATCTCATCTAGGCGCGTCAAATCGTAGCCGGTCGTCCATAATTCCGGCAGCACGATGATATTCGCGCCGTCCTTGACGGCCGATTCAATGGCGCTTTCCGCGCACCGTTCGTTTTCGTTCGGGTCGCCAAACGCAATATCAAGCTGGAGGCAGGCGATGCGGATCGTCATGAGTTTTCACCTCGAAAAAATTTTGCTTTACATTTTGCTTTTTACGATATATGATGTTGCACTAGAATTTCAAGAATTTTTTAAGAAGGTGTGGGCGATGACGATGGAAATTCCTTTTTCCGAGCTGCTTGAGCAGCTGCCAAAGCAATTTTTCGCCTCGCTTGTCGCAAAAGTCGGGGAGAAAATCAAGGCCGGATGCGACGTGATCAATTTAGGGCAAGGCAACCCGGATCAGCCGACGCCAAAGCATATCGTCGAGGCGATGCAGCGGGCGGCGGCCAATCCGAAATACCATAAATATTCGCCGTTTCAAGGCTACTTCTTTTTGAAAGAAGCCATCGCCGCGTTTTACGCGCGTGAATACGGGGTGAACATCGATCCAGACCGCGAAGTCGCCATTTTGTTCGGCGGCAAGGCCGGGCTTGTCGAGCTGCCGCTTTGCCTCGTCAACCCGGGCGATGTGGTGCTTGTCCCGGACCCGGGCTATCCGGACTATTGGTCGGGGATCGCGCTTGCCCGCGCGCGGATGGAGATGATGCCGCTTTCTTCGGAAAACGGATTCTTACCGGATTACGAAGCCATTCCGGAGTCGGTCGCCGACCGAGCGAAGCTCATGTTTTTAAACTATCCGAACAATCCGACCGGTGCGACGGCGACAAAGGAATTTTTCGCGGAGACGGTGGCGTTTGCCGCCAAGCACGGCATTGCCGTCGTGCACGATTTCGCTTATGGGGCGATCGGCTTTGACGGCCGGAAACCGGTCAGCTTCCTGGAAGCCGATGGGGCGAAAGACGTCGGCGTCGAAATTTATACGTTTTCGAAAACATACAATATGGCCGGCTGGCGTGTGGCGTTTGCCGTCGGCAACGAGCGGATCATTCGGGCGCTTGAGCTTTTGCAGGATCATTTGTATGTCAGCTTGTTCGGCGCCATCCAGGAAGCGGCCGCCGCGGCGCTCCTTGGTCCGCAAGATTGTGTCACGGAGTTGGTCGCATTGTATGAGGCGCGCCGCAATGCGTTCATCGCTGCGCTCTGCGAGATCGGTTGGGAAGCGCCGGCGCCATATGGGTCGTTTTTCGCCTGGCTTCCGCTGCCAAAAGGCATATCATCCGCTGAGTTTGCCGACATGCTGCTTGAGCGGGCGCATGTCGCCGTCGCCCCAGGCATCGGGTTCGGCGAGCACGGCGAAGGGTATGTGCGCGTCGGCCTCTTGACCGATGAAGCGCGGCTTCGCGAAGCAGCGGAGCGGATCGGCCGCCTTGGATTGTTCGAAAAAAATTTTTGAAAAATGATTGACAACGCCAATCGGCGATGTCATAATTCAAAGTAAATTTGCCAATTGTTTGACAAGTGCATAAACGAGCAGGCTTTCTTATCAAGAGCAGGCGGAGGGACGAGCCCAATGAAGCCCGGCAACCGGCTTGGCGCGCGCCAAGCACGGTGCTAATTCTTGCAGCGGAAACGCTGAGAGATAAGAAGAGCGCCATGGATGAGTGACGCCTCTTCTTATGAAGAGGCGTTTTTATTTCGAGATTGAGAGGGATGAACGATGAGTGCAGTGATGGCAACGTATTTGCTTCATGATGAAACAGACATTCGGAAAAAGGCGGAAGGGATCGCGCTCGGCTTGACGATCGGCACGTGGACCGACTTGCCGGCGTTGGAGCAGGAGCAGCTTCGCAAACATAAAGGGGAAGTCGTCGCTATTGACGAGCTTGGCGAAAGCGAGCGGGTAAACGCCTATTTCGGCAAGCGGCTGAAGCGGGCGATCGTCAAAATCGCCTACCCGACAGTCAACTTCAGCGCCGATTTGCCGGCATTGTTGGTCACGACGTTCGGCAAGCTGTCGCTCGACGGTGAAGTGCGGCTGCTTGATTTAGAGTTTCCGGATGAATGGAAGCGACAGTTTCCTGGGCCGCGCTTTGGCATCGACGGCATTCGCGACCGAGTCGGGGTGCATAACCGCCCACTGTTGATGAGCATTTTTAAAGGCATGATCGGCCGCGATTTGGCGTACTTGACGTCGGAATTGAAAAAACAGGCGCTCGGCGGCGTTGACCTGGTCAAAGACGATGAAATTTTGTTTGACAGCGAACTTCTTCCGTTTGAAAAGCGGATCACCGAGGGCAAGGCGGCGCTTCAGGAAGTGTACGAACAAACAGGCAAGCGGACGTTGTATGCCGTCAACTTGACCGGCAAAACGTTTGCGTTAAAGGACAAAGCGAAACGAGCCGCCGAGCTTGGCGCTGATGTGCTGTTGTTTAACGTCTTCGCTTATGGGCTTGACGTGTTGCAGGCGTTGCGCGAGGATGAGGAGATTGTGGTGCCGATTATGGCTCACCCGGCGTTCAGCGGCGCTGTTACGCCGTCTGAATTTTATGGGGTGGCGCCTTCGCTTTGGCTTGGAAAGCTTTTGCGGCTCGCCGGCGCCGACTTTGTCCTGTTCCCGTCGCCGTATGGCAGCGTGGCCTTGGAGCGTGAGCAGGCGCTTGGCATCGCAAGGGCGCTCACCGACGACCAAGAGCCGTTTGCCCGGGCGTTTCCGGTGCCGTCGGCCGGCATTCACCCGGGATTGGTGCCGCTCATCATCCGCGATTTCGGCCTTGACACCATCGTCAACGCCGGCGGCGGCATTCACGGCCATCCGGACGGGGCGATCGGGGGCGGCCGGGCGTTTCGCGCGGCGATCGACGCGGTGCTGGCCGGCCGTCCGCTTCGTGAGGCGGCTGCAGAAAACGAAGCGCTGCAAAAAGCGATCGACCGCTGGGGCGTCGTTGAGGTGGAAGCATGACGAAACAGCTCGTTCTCTTTTGTGATTTTGACGGCACCATTACGGAAAACGACAACATCATCGCGATTATGAAACAGTTCGCCCCGCCGGAGTGGGAGGCGTTAAAAGACGACATTCTCGCTGAGCGCATTTCTGTTCAGGAAGGAGTGGGGAAGATGTTTTCCCTCCTTCCGTCCACGTTGAAGGATGAAATTGTGGATTTCCTGCGGCGCACCGCTCGGTTGCGCGCGGGATTCCGAGAGTTTGTCGCGTTTACGAAAGAGCGAGGCATTCCGCTTTATATCGTCAGCGGCGGCATCGACTTTTTTGTCTATCCGCTGCTTGAAGGGCTCATTGAACCGGAGCGCATTTTTTGCAACGGCTCCGATTTCAGCGGTGAGACGATCCGCATCACATGGCCGCATGCATGCGACGGTGAGTGCCAAAACGGCTGCGGCTGCTGCAAGCCATCGCTCCTTCGCAAGCTTGCCCGCCCGGACGGATACCATGTCGTCATCGGCGATTCGATTACGGATTTAGCGGTGGCGAAGCAAGCGGATTACGTGATGGCGCGCGATTTTCTGCTCCAAAAATGCCAAGAGCTCGGCTTGCCGCATGCGCCGTTTGCAACGTTTTTTGACGTGATTGATGCGTTGCAGCGAATGGAGGTGATCGTATGAGCATTGTCGTGAAAAAGTGGAACGAGCTCGCGGAAGTGAAAGCTGAGCTCGCCGCCCGCGACTGGTTTTTCGCGACAAGCGGCAATTTGTCGATCAAGGTGACGGACGACCCATTGACGTTTTTGGTGACAGCGAGCGGCAAGGATAAGCGGAAGCAAACGGATGAGGATTTTCTGCTCGTTGACGCCGCCGGAAAACCGGCGGAGGAAACAAACTTGAAGCCCTCGGCCGAGACGCTCTTGCACGCGGAAATTTACGGACGGACGAATGCCGGCTGCGTCTTGCACGTTCATACGGTCGACAACAACTTGATTTCTGAACTGTATGCGCAAAACGGGGAAGCGGTCTTTTCCGGCCAGGAAATCATCAAGGCGTTCGGCATTTGGGAGGAAAATGCCGCCGTGCGCATCCCGATCATTGACAATTACGCCGACATTCCAACGCTCGCTCGGGAGTTTGCGAACTATATCCATGGCGACGCCGGCGCCGTGTTGATCCAAAACCATGGCATCACGGTCTGGGGGCGTACAGCGTTTGAAGCGAAAAAACATTTGGAGGCATGGGAGTTTTTGTTCCGCTGGCAGGTGAAGCGGCTGCTTTTGCAGCGGGCCGGCCTGCCGGTTGGCTAATCCATATACATTTTTCCAAAGGAGGATGTGAACAATGGCAGTCATCAAAGTGAGAAAAACGGGCCAAGTGATTGAAGGAGAAGACAATGTGCGCGCGTTTTTGAACAGTCAAGGGGTGTTGTATGAACATTGGGACATCACGAAACTGCCGGAGCATTTGCGCGATAAATATGTTCTGACAGATGAAGAAAAAAATGAAATTTTAGCGACGTTCAAAGACGAAATTGAAGATTTAGCGGCGCGCCGCGGCTACAAAACGTGGGATATCGTCGCTCTGTCCGACGCGACGCCGAACTTGGATGAGTTGCTGAAAAAATTTGAACAAGTGCACATCCATACGGAAGATGAAGTGCGCGCCATTACGGCCGGCCATGGCATTTTCATCATCAAAGGCGACAAAGAAACCGGCTATTTTGATGTAGAGCTTGAAGCCGGCGACGTCATTTCCGTGCCGGAAGGGAATCCGCATTACTTTACGCTCATGGATGACCGTCGGGTCGTTGCGGTGCGCTTGTTTATCGACCCGTCCGGCTGGGTCGCTCATCCATATGAAGAAAAAGAGGAAGCCGTCCAATAACAATGAACGCCCCGCTGCTTATATACAGGCAGCGGGGTTGTTTTCGTTAAAACGATTGTGTTAGAAAAATCATAAACAAAATGCCGACAATAAACGCGTACGTCGATGTCCGTTCATTTCCATCGCCATGGCTTTCGGGAATGAGCTCTTTGTAAATGATAAACAGCATCGCCCCCGCGGCGAACGCCAGCCCGTACGGAACGAGCCCACGAAAAAGGGAGGTTAAGTAAAAACCGAGCAGCGATGTGACGATTTCCACGGCTCCGGTCAACGTGGCGATCAGAAACGCCTTCAAGCGCCCGATTTGCTGGTTGATTAAAAACAAAGCGACCAAAAACCCTTCCGGTGCATTTTGCAAGCCAATCGCCAGGGCGATTAAATTGCCGATTTGGGAAGAGCTGTCGGAGGCGTAGCTGACCCCGACCGACAGACCTTCAGGCAAATTGTGCAACGTAATGGCGGCAATAATGAGCATCGCTTTTTCATCAAATTGCAAGCCGCTTTTTGTATGTTCCAAGTCAATATGGGGGACGGTCATTTCAAGCAACGTCAAAATAAGTACGCCAGCGGAAAGCCCTACTGTTAACGTGCTGAAGCCCCCTGATTTTAACGATTCCGGAATGAGACTCATCATCGAAGCCGCCATCATAATGCCGGCGGAAAAGGCCAGCAGTACGTCACGCCACCGGTGGGTGAGCGATTTGGCCATAAACAAAATCGGCACGGCGCCAAGCCCGGTGGATAAGGCGGAAAGCACGCTTCCAGCCAACACTTGGTTCATCTACTTCCCTCCCTGACATCTTTTCTCCTTCTTCACATATGCATCATTCATCGGAATGTGACAGTCGCCCAAGCGCCGACATTATAATAAATTTATCATAGCCGAAGGAAAAGCCGTGAACCAGGAAAATGCATCATCGCAAACAAAAAACGGTTGCCCGGGAATTTGCTGTTCCAGTATAATGAAAGTAAGAAAATGTCAACTTTAAAGGGTTGGATGCTATGGAACAAAAGGAACAGGCGTTGCAGCAGTCATTAAAATTATTCATCGTGTTATCGAGGGCATATCGGTCGGTCAGCGACCAAGTAAACAAGTCGATTCAAGCGTTCGGCGTGAATCCGACCGAATTTGCGGTGCTCGAACTGCTTTACCATAAAGGCGATCAGCCGCTCCAGCAAATCGGGGAAAAAATTTTGCTCGCCAGCGGCAGCATCACGTATGTCATCGACAAGCTTGAAAATAAAGGCTTGATCATCCGCCGCGCCTGTGAGCGGGATCGCCGCGTGACGTATGCGTCGATCACCGACAGCGGCCGGCGGTTCATCCAGCGCGTGTTTCCCGAACATGCCGAGACCATCCATGAAACGGTGGCGGCCCTGACGCCGGAAGAAAAGGAACAGGCCATCGTGTTGCTGAAAAAATTAGGCTATGGCGCAAAAAGCAGAGACTGACCTCGCGTCAGTCTCTTTAATTTTTCCGAAAATGGATACGTTATATAAAGAACATAACACTGCAAGAAAAAGGAGAGATCACCATTGATGATTCCTGTTGGGGTATCCAACCGCCACATTCATTTATCGAAAGAGCATATGGCGGCGCTGTTTGGCGAAGGCGCCGAGCTGACGGTGCTCAAGCCGTTGTCGCAGCCCGGACAGTTCGCCGCCAAGGAAACGGTGACGGTCGAAGGGCCGAAAGGGAAAATTGAAAACGTCCGCGTCCTCGGACCGGTCCGTTCGCTGACGCAGCTTGAAATTTCGAAAACCGACAGCTTCAAGCTCGGCGTCGCGCCCCCGGTCCGCTTATCCGGCGATATTGACGGAACGCCGGGCATTACGATTCACGGGCCGAAGGGGACGGTGACCGTCGACAAAGGGGTGATCATTGCCAAGCGGCACATTCATATGACGCCGAAAGATGCGGAAACGTTTGGCGTCTGCGACAAACAAGTCGTGAAAGTGAAAACACAAGGGGAACGGGCGCTCATTTTCGATGAAGTCATCGTCCGCGTCAGCGAAGATTTTGCTTTAGATATGCACATTGACACGGATGAAGCGAACGCGGCTGGCTTGAAAACCGGCGATTATGTCGAACTGCTTCCGTCGTGAAATCATCCGCAGCAATGGGAGACAAGGCGCCCTCTCGTTCGTCCCGAGAGGGCGCCTCCCGTCAACGCGGGTGCTTCTTCTCTGATCGATCTAGAAGGGCGGTGAAAAACAGCGATCGCCCCTAGCTGACGTCGGACGACGTGAAACGAGAAGCTGATACCACGAGATTTCTCAATTTGAGAAACAAGGCGGTGAGGAAACCTGTTCCTTTAATCACCGGCCTTCTAGGGTGCCGACCAGATGAAACGGCGCATCACGCCGAATGGCATCAATGACGCCGCCGCTGATTTCTTGATGGGTGAGCCAGCGCGAACCGTGTTTTTCCACGACAAAACCGAGCTGAACTTGCCGATAAAGGCAAGCGACAGGCAAACAGAGTTCCGATTTCGCTTCGGCTGGATCGGCGCGGCTGCCGAGCACATGAAACAACCGCCAAGAGCCGGGATGTCCGCTATTTTTTTGGATGACAGTGGACAGCGCCTGGGTTCCGTCTGTATGCACCCACGCAATGATTAGAGCAAACGTTCCGTTTTTTTGGATGGACCGGGAAATCAGAGAACAAAGCGCTTCTTGATCGCGATAATCAACAAGAAGCGGGTTGATGGATGCCATCGGTCCAGCGCGGTCGATGAGCTGCTTCATCCGTGCGTAGCGGCGGGCGATGACGGACACATCATATCCTTCCCGCACAAGCCAAAGCGACACATCAGCCAACATGCCTGTCCCGCCGATGACAAGAGCGTGCATGGCGCGTCTCCTTTCGAATTAATCCAGTGGTCCTTTCAAATAATGATCAAACCAACCGACGATTTGGCGAAGACGTTCGAGGCGAAGCGCCGGGTTGCCGGTGCGCGACAAATCGTGGTTGGCGTCCGGGAAGCGGACAAGTTTCGTTTCCCGCCCGAGTTGTTTCAATGCGATAAACAGCTGTTCCGCCTGCTCGATCGGGCAGCGGTAATCGCGCTCGCTATGCAAGATTAAGAGCGGTGTGCGCATGTTTTGGACGTATTTGAGCGGTGAATGATGCCAAAGCCGCTCCGCGTCTTCCCAGATGTCGCAGCCGACTTCCCATTTCGTGAAAAAGTAGCCGATGTCACTCACTCCGGAGAAACTGAGCCAGTTGGAAATCGAGCGCTGGGTGACAGCCGCTTTGAACCGGTCGGTATGCCCGACGATCCAATTGGTCATAAACCCGCCGTAGCTGCCGCCAGTGACGCCAAGCCGTGTCTCGTCAATGAAGTCGAACTTGCTGATCGCGGCGTCGACGCCGGCCATAATGTCTTCATAATCCATGCCGCCATAGTCGCCGCGCACGGCATTGACGAATGCCTGTCCATATCCGTGGCTGCCGCGCGGGTTCGTGAACAAGACCGCATAACCACGCGAAACGAGCAGTTGAAATTCATGGAAAAAGGTAAACCCGTACATCGCATGCGGCCCGCCGTGAATTTCGACGACAAGCGGCGCCTTTTCCCCTTCGCCAAGCCCGGGCGGTTTCATGATCCAGCCTTGAATCTCCCAACCATCCGCCGATCGATACGTAAACGGTTCGGCATCGGCGAACACCACTTCGTTTTCGAGCGCTTCATTGGCACGCGTAAGCCGTGTTTTCGTTCCGTCTTCAAGCGAGATTATATACAAATCGCCAATGACCGTCGGCTCGCTCATGGCGGCGATGGCTTGCTGTTCGCTTGGGTGGATGGCTAAACCGTATAAATGGAAGTTGCCTTCGATCACCGGAACGATCGGGCCGTCGAGCGGGACGAAATACAAGTTGACGCGTCCGCGCTCCGAGGCGGTGACATACAGGCCGCTTCCGTCGCTCGCCCAAATCGGTCCCGGCCCTTTCGCATCAGCGTGTGTGTCGCCGACCATGGCATCGCCGAGATGGACGTCCCAATCGGCGGTCAACACCCGCTTCGTTCCACGCTCCGGCTCAAAGACGTAAAGCCGGTGAAGCGTAGCCCCGAGATAAGCAAGATCATGGCCGATGGCGGCGAGCTTCGTTCCGTCCGGCGACCAGGCGAGCGAAGCGAATGTGCCGCATCCGTTCGTCAAGTTCGTTTCCGCTTTCGATTCGAGATCAAGCAAAACAATGTCGCGCGTAAAGGTTGTGTCTGGATCATCGTTTCGGTTGGCGACAAAGGCGAGCGTCCGTCCGGTTGGGGAAACGGCAAACGAACCGATTTCTTCCTCGCGGCCCGTCAACGCTTCGGTTTTTCCTGACGCCGCATCGATGCGCACCAGCACGTCCTGCTTGCCGTCAAGAAAACCCGACGCGTCTGATTTGTAATAGAGCCGTTCCACAACGCGCGGCTTCGAATCGGCCGGTTTTTGTTCCGCCGTTTTCTGCTCTTCTCGGTCTTCGATCGTTTCTTCGTCGCCAAGCGTCGTTAGGGCGATGAGAAACGTCCCGTCCGGCGACCAAACGTAATCGCGCACACCGTTTTTGAAAAACGTCAGTTGGCGCGCCTCACCGCCATTGGCGGGCAAAAGCCAAAGCTGTGTGCGTCCGGAGCGGTCGGACAAAAAGGCGATCGTTTGGCCGTCTGGGGAAAAGCGCGGCTTCGTGTCGCGCCAGCGGCCGAACGTCCATTGACGGACGGAGCCGTCTGCCGCCCATATCCATAAATGGGAGCGGTATTGTTTTTCCTCATCAATCGATTTTTCCACAAACACGGCGCGCGTCCCGTCCGGCGCGTAGTGCGGGTCGCGCACCGAGCGGAGGCGAAGCAAATCTTCCACCGTTATGCCGCGGCGTTTTGTCGGTTGTTCGTTGTTGTTCATCAGTTGGCCCCCTCTTTCTTTTAAGTAAAATGGAACTACATTGTATATTTCGTCTTCCGAAAGACAAGATCCTGCCCAAAACAGAAAAAACGAACGCCCCCATAATGGACGTTCGCTTTTTGGCTATGCCGATAATTTTTGTTTTTCTTTCGCCTGCTGTGCCGCTTTTTTTACTTGCGGATAGAAGATTAGGCCGCTAGCGAGCAGGACAACACCGAGTAGGAAGGTTTTGATGTCTGCCGTGCCAGCGATAACGACCCAGATCGAATACACCGTCGCTAAGGCCGCAATGATTCCGTCAACCATCCGCTCGCGCGCCTCCATGTACGTTTCGCCGGTGAGCGTGAGTTTCAACTGAAAGACGGAAGCGATCAAATACGGGATGAGGTAGGCGAGCGTAGCGATGTAAATGACAAAATCGAACGCTGCCGCCATCGAATGGGAAATGGTCGAGAAAATGAACAGCTGGGCTAATGCATTCGATAGCGTCAACGAGAAGCTCGGCACATTTTTCTTGTTTTCCTTTAAAAACATCGGCAGAAACAGCCCTTGTTTGGCCGCTTGGTACGGCACCTCAGCGCTCAGCAAGATCCAGCCGAGCGTCGAGCCGAGCAGGCTAATGAGCCCAAGACCAGCCAACACGTAGCCGCCCGCCGGTCCGACGATGGCAATGATGGCATCAACGAGCGGTTTTTCCGATTGAATCAGTTCGCGTTGCGGCAAGACGCCCATCACCAAAAAGCTGATACCGATGTAAATGGCTAAGGCGATGAGCAGGCCGGCGATCGTCGCCCGTTTTACGTCCGCTTGTTTGCGCGCGCGGGAAGCGAACACCATCGCCGATTCGACGCCGACAAACGCCCAGAGCGTCGATAACGCGGCGTTGTTGATTTGCCCGAGCAAACCGATCGCTTGCCCGTTTCCGTCATAGCGCGGAGCGTCAAGCGGGCCGATGACCGCTTTGTCAAAGGCAAACAAGGCGATGACGATAAACAGGAAAAAGCCGAGCACTTTGGCCGCGGTGGCAACAAAATTCAGCTTGCCAGCGTCTTCTACACCGCGCAAAATGATGATATGCATCCCCCAAAGGAGCGCCGTGCAGACGAGAAATGTAAGCAAATTCCCGAGTTTCAGCGCAAACGAGCCGATCTCAAGCACCGTTTTACTGCTTGTCAGCACCGGGAAAAACGTCGACAAGTAGCTTGTAAATGTCGTAATGATCGCGACGTTGCCGGCAAAGTTGCCGACCCAGTAGCCCCACGATGACATAAATCCCGGTGAACTACCCCCACTTAATTTTCTAGCGAAAATTTGAAGTGGGGGCTTCCAAAGAAGTTTGACTGCTTCAAGCAATCCTTATTCTTTGAGGCGTGTCCACTTCGCCGCTAGAGCATAAGACACTCAGGTCTACAGCTTTACTTTNGTGAACTACCCCCACTTAATTTTCTAGCGAAAATTTGAAGTGGGGGCTTCCAAAGAAGTTTGACTGCTTCAAGCAATCCTTATTCTTTGAGGCGTGTCCACTTCGCCGCTAGAGCATAAGACACTCAGGTCTACAGCTTTACTTTTCTTTAAGATGTTTAATGCGCCATTGACATCAGCATTAATTAGTTTGCCAGACTTTGTTCGATACAAGCCGCGCTTAATACGTTTGCCGCTGAACTTATATTCTTTTGGATTGTCGGCATTATATTCAGGAATCTCATCGCCGTCAAAAAAGCTGGCTTGAGACGTATATGATTCTTCCTGTTTCAAGAATTCAATGCCGTAAAATTCACAAAGATATTCTAGTTTTTCTTTTATGTTACCGAGAGGAATATTGACAAAGTTTTGATTTGTCTTTTTTCCTAGATTAATATTGCGTTGCCATGTTTCCGCATAGCCAATGACAAGTTTGCCAATTTGATTTTCAATACAGTAGTTAATGATGTAACGGCAAGTCTTGTTGATATAATCATTCACTTTATTATTGCGATTCATAGCAAGCAAAGCCTGTTTACGAGTGGTGCCTTTGATTTTTTGCTTATCTTTTATGCTTTGAAGTCTGGCATTTTCTTTGTTAAACCATTGATTTATACTTTTTAATCTCCGCCCATCAATGATGAATGATCTGCCGTCTGATGTGACACAAGTGGCAAAATTGTTTAATCCTAAATCAATTGCCAGTGCTTTTTGGTCATTTAATTCTCTTTGATCTTCAGGCATTTCATATTTGTACTGAATCTCAAAGAACCTGGCATGATGCTTAGGAATGATTTCAATCTGCTTAATCTTTTTGTCCAGTAACACAGGCGGAATCGTTATCGTGATAGGCTTGTGAGTCTTTTTAAATAGGCGAGAATACGGTATCGTGAATTTGTTGCCGTCTATACGAATCTGGCCAATGATCAGTGAATGAAAGCCATCTTTTTTAAGATATTTTGGAATACTGATAGCCTTGTGGTCATATTTTCCTTGTTTGGCAAGACTGATCAAACCAAAGAAAGATTTAAAGGCTTCATTGACCTTTTTTAAAATTTGCTGTGCCATGTTGCTGTTTAACAGCTTATAGTTTTCGTTAGTTTTTGCAAGATGATAGTTTTTCTCATAATTAAGAAATTCCTTGTGTTCAAAATAGTATTGTCTGACATTGTACAATCCGACGTTGTACATGTTCTTGGCAATATGGCACAGTTCTCGAAGAGTCAAGTATTCTTCTTTGGTCAAACCATTTAGCTGTTGTTTGATACAAAAATACATTTTTTCACCTCCCATCTAACTATATTATACTATATTTTACTGAATCTATCCTATTTTCAGCAAAATATAGTTAAGGCGATTCATCTCCCACTTACTCCGCTTCGCTTCGTTGAAGTGGGAGTCTTCTCGCCTAATTAAGATAAAAT